>JAXMLI010000111.1:0-8055 GCA_034368785.1 Smithellaceae bacterium
CTCCCTCGGAAACCGCCCCGGGGAAGGTGTCCACCACGATTTTGGCCCTCGTTACCACATCTTCATCAATCTCCCGGGTGTGGGGACGGTACGCCCCGATGGCGTTAATGTGCGTCCCCGGCTTCACCTCTTTGCCAGGGAAAACGGGGGTGGAAGAAGTGGTGGCCGTGACGATGATATCCGACTCCCGCACCAAAGTGGTCGGATCGGGCGCGGGGCAGGCGGGAACCAGGTCCGAAAGCAGGCGGCAGAAGTCCGCCAGCCTTTTCTTGTCCAGATCATAGGCCCAGACCCTTTCAATGGGACGAACCGCCATGATGGCCTGAACCTGGTAGAAGGCCTGAAAGCCCGTGCCGAATATCCCCAGGACGCGGGCATCGGGGCGGGCCAGATAACGGGTCGCGAGGGCGGAGGCCCCGCCGGTCCTCATCCCGGTCAGGGTGGAGGCGTCCATAAGGGCCAGCAGTTCGCCCGTGGCGGCGTCATTGAGCAGGTAGGAGGCGTAGATGGTGGGCTTGCCCTGAGACGGGTTCTCGGGAAATACGGAGACGATCTTGACGCCGCATCTTTTAATCCCCGGCAGACAGGCGGGCATGTAGAGAAATTCTCCCCCGAATTCCCTGACCTCCATGTTAAACCGCAACGGAACAACGCAGGTGCCCTCCTTGAACTCTCTGAAACCGAGTTCCAGCGCCCCCAGCACCTCCGTCATGGATAAGAGGGCTCCTAAATCCTTCTTGCCTAAAACTATCATAGTGCCTCCCTGACGGCCAGTCGCGTCAAACAACCTCTTCCTCAAGCACTTTTCGCCCCTCTTTGATCCTTTCATAGCAAAGATCGCTCACGTCGAGGGTTTCATAACGGCCTAGCCTGATCAGCTCCGAAAGGGCCTTCCCCACGGCCGGGGCCTGCTGGAAACCGTGACCGCTGAACCCCACGGCGAGATAAAAACCGTCAAGTTCGGGGCAGGCGCCGATAATGCCGTTGTAATCCCAGAGGTTCATCTCGTAGAGGCCGGCCCAGCCCCGGATCAGCTTCAGCTCGTTGAAGAGGGGGACCCGGAAGGCGATTTCCGGCCAGATAACCTCTTCAAAGTAGCGGCGATCCCAGTCAAAATTGACCCCCGGCGGCTCGTCGAGCTTCGATTTGCCCGTTAAAATCATCCGCCCGGACTCGTGGCGAAAATAGAGACCGGTAGGATCAATCACCAAAGGCAGATCGTAGTCAAAAGGGCGAGGCGGCGCGAAGAGGTAAACCATCCGCCGTACCGGCGCCACCGGCAGCGCGATCCCGGCCATTTCCCCCACGGCGCCGGCGTGGGGACCGGCAGTATTTACCACGATCGGGGAATGGTATACCTCCCCCGCCCCGGTTTGTACGCCCGTAACGCGGCCTCCTTTTTTCAAAACGGCCACAACCTCCTGGTGGAGATATCTTACGCCGAGACTTTTGGCCTTTTTGACGTACCCCTGCAGCGCGCTGTAGGGATCGAGATAGCCGTCACCGGGGGAATATGAGGAACCGACCAGCCCTTCCGGGCTGAGGTCCGGCACGAGTTTCAGGGTCTCATCCAGGTTCAGAAGAATGGTATCCGCCCCCTGGGCCTGCTGAAACTGCTGGTGCTTCACCAGGAGGGGCCAATTCTTCTCACTGCCCAGGAAGAGATAGCCCCGCGGCCGGAAATCGATCTCCGGGCGGTTGCCGTTTACCTCCATCAGTTCGGCAAAGGCCCGATAGACAGAAAGGCTGTATTGGGACAGGCGAATATTTACGGCAGTGCTGAACTGTCGGCGTATGCCGCCTACGCCCAGGGTGGTGGAGGCCCGTTCATAGGAGACGTCCTGCTCAAAGACGGCGATGGTTCCGCCGAAGCCGTCATGGGCCAGATTACAGGCCAGGCTGGACCCCATGATCCCGCCGCCGATAATAATCACATCATAGTTTGCAGGCATTGTCGAGAGATGGTTCAATCATGAGGATCGTAGGGGCAGGTTTGAAACCTGCCCCTACAACGGCGCCGCAGTGACGGGGGATGCAGCCAAAGCGCAGCATCCGGACCTTTTACAAAGTTGTCAACCATAGATGACCTTAGGCAGCCAGGTGATTATTTGGGGGAAAAGGATGCACAGGGTCAGGCCGATGAGCTGGAGAATCACAAAAGGTATCACCCCGCGATAGATATGGGACACTTCCACTCCCTTGGGGGCCACTCCCTTCAGGTAGAAGATTGAGTAGGCAAAGGGCGGCGTCAGGTAAGAGGTTTGCAGGTTCACGCAAACCAGGAGGGCAAACCACAGCGGGTCGAAGCCCAGCGATTTGATGATCGGGGAGAGTACCGGGATAAGGATCAGCAAAATGGCAATCCAGTCGAGGAACATCCCCAGGACAAAAACGATAAGCATCACCAGGGCCAGAATGCCGAAAGGGGGCAGGGCGGAGGCCAGCAGGAAGGATTCAATAACCCCTCCGCCGCCCAAGGCCAGAAATACCCCGGTAAAGACATTGGCACCCACCGTGAGAATCAGAATCATCGAGGAGGCCTTCAGGGTCAGAAAGACCACATCCTTCAAATTGGGCCAATTGAACTTGCCGTAGGCGGCGCAGAGGATGGCGGCGCCCAGACCGCCCATCGCGGCGGCCTCCGTCGGGGCGGCCAGACCGAAGAAAATGGAACCCAAAACGGCCAGGATCAACACCAGGGGCGGCACCAGACTGGTGGCAAGTTTGGTCAGGAGCTCTGCGCCGGTCATGGTCCGTTGTTCTTTGGGCAGCGCGGGGCCAAGTTCGGGCTTAAGATAACAGCGGACGGCGATATAGGCGATATACAGCCCCGCGAGGAGCAGGCCCGGCATGACCGCCGCGGCGAAGAGCCGGGCAATGGACAATCCGGCCATGGGTCCGTATAAAATCAACATGACGCTGGGCGGGATGAGGATGCCCAGGGTGCCGCCGGCGAGAATCGTCCCGGTGGCGAGCGGGATGTCATAGTTTCTCTTGAGCATGGGGGGCAGGGTAATCAAACCCAGCATCGTAACCGAAGCGCCCACGACGCCCGTGGTGGCGGCCAGAATGGTGCCCAGCAAAACGGTAGTAATGGCCAGGGATCCCTTCAGGCGGCCCAAGGCCTCCTGAAGCGCCCCGAAGAGCCCGTCGGCAATGCCGGAGCGCTCCATCATGTAGCCCATGAAGATAAACAAGGGAACGGCCACCAGGGCGTCGTTGGCCATGATGCCGAAGGTGCGGGAGGCCATCTGATCAAATACCGCCGTGCCCCAGCCGGCGAGCCCGAAGATCATTCCCGTGCCCAGGAGAACGAAGGCCAGGGGAAAGCCGGTAAAAACGCCCAGGAGCAGGACCGCGAACATGATCAAGGCGAGATATTGTGATTCCATCTTATTCTTCCCTCCCCGTAACAATTTGCAGGGTGCGGATAAATTCCACGATTCCCTGAAGGATAAGGAGGAGAGCTGCCGCGGGAAGGACAGCCTTGAAAGGGACCAGGGAAACGCGCCACATGGTCATGCCGGTTTTCTCACCAATTTCCCAGGCATAAACAAGATGCTGAACGCCCACCACAAAGAGGACAATCAACGCGGGAAAGAAAAAAATCGGATACATGCACAGATCTACCCACGCTTGCTTTTTGGGAGAGAGATAACGGTAAAAAACATCTATCCTCACATTGGCCTTAAGATGGAGGGTGTAGGCCGCGCCCATCATGAAGTGGGCGCCGTAGAGCATATAGCTTAAATCCCAGGCCCAGATCGTCGGGGCGTTGAAGAGGTACCTGGCCGCCACCTCGTAAACGATGGAGAGGGTAAGAATCACAATAATCCAGGCGAACAATTTTCCGCTCTGTTCACTCAGCGTATCTACATAGAAAAAAAATTTCTGCAAGGCTGCTCCTCCTTGAAGGCAATCCACCTTGGGGTGAACATGCCCTTCCCCCCAAGGTGGGAATGGGCCAGATGACTACTGGTTCCCGCCTTTTGCCTGACTGGTCGGGCGGGACGCCCGACCTATATTGTTACTTCAGCGAGACCATTTTTTATAGGTCAGGCGTCCCGCCTGACCTTCTGTGATTAATGGTTCCCGCCCTTTGCCTGACCTATTTTGTTACTTAAGCCTGCAGCCTGAACAACCTGAGCAGTTACAAGCCGGGAATCTATTTCACCGGCCAGTAATAGTCGGCAGTAATCCGGTAATCGGGGTAGAAGCTTCTCTTGTAGGGAACCATCCGGCGGGCAAAGTCCCGCTGGGAGGCATAGACCTTGGCGAAGAAGGGATCCTTTGCCACGTAGCGGGCTGCCACCTTATCCCAGGACTTCAGAATCTCGACCAATACCTCTTTTGGCGTTTCCACCAGGGTTACCCCGTGCTTTGCCTTCAGCTCCTCCAGGTCGCGGACATTCTGGGCCACCAGGTCCAGCCAGGCGCGCAGCATGTTTTCCCGGGCGGCGGCATCGACAATCGCCTTGAGGTCGGCGGGCAATTTGTCATAGCTGTCCTTATTGATCAGGAGTTCCAATACTCCCGCCGAGCGGTGCATCCCCGGGGCGTGATAGAATTTAACCACGTCCTGGAAGCCCAGCTGCCGGTCCGTGGTGGGGCACATGAACTCGGCGCCGTCGAGGATGCCCCTTTCCAGGGCCGACACGATTTCGCCGCCGGGAAGGGTAATGACGGACATGCCGAACTCTTTGTAAATTTCTGCTGTTATTCCAGAGGCCCTGAACTTGATGCCCTTGAGATCCGCCACGGATTTAATGGGTTTCTTAAACCAGCCCAATGGTTCTTCGGCGATGATATCCGAAGGAAATACGATAACCTTCATCTTCAGGACATCCTGATAAAGTTCCCGGTAGAGCTGCAAGCCGCCGCCATGGTAGAGCCAGCTTGCGTAGTCCACGTTGTCCATACCAAAGGGACCGCCCGCAACGCTGGAAAAGAGATTGGCCGCCGGATGCTTGCCTATCCAGTAGGCGCTCCAGCCATGACCAGCATCCAGGGTGCCGCGGTTAACGGCATCGAGGACCTCAAAGGCCGGCACGATGGTCCCGGCCGGGGTCACGTCGATTCTCAACCGTCCGCCCGAGAGTTCCCCGATCCTTTTCGCCAGGGTCACGGCGCTCGTATGGAGGGCCATGCCCGCCGGCCAGGTGGTCTGCATCTTCCAGGTAATCGTCCCTTGCGCCGCTGCCGGTTGCGCCGCCGGACCCAACAGGGATAAACCAAAGATCGCGAATGCCAAAATCAAACTCATGAGTACGAACCTTTTCATCTTTGCCTCCTCCTCGCGAAATGAATTTACGGGTTGTTTTTCCTGAAATACGGCCAATTCCGCATAACTTGCAAAAATCATCAACCTCTCCGCTCAAGATGATGATGCGATCCTTATTGTCCTTAAGGGTCGCCAATCAGTTGCATAAGGCTAAACCGCACGAAGGTTTTAAACGGCATAAAATTAACAGGGCCATCCTGCTCACGGTGGATTAATTCCATACGGGTCCCCTTTGTCAAGTGAAAAATAAAACAGGACGAGTGCCGGCAAGTTGCCGCTGCCAATAAAAAGGCCGTTGCTTTTCTGTGAAAAAAGACTTAGTACGCTCATGACTTGAGACACAAGCGCTTCAACCCTGTATACATGTTGGCTTTTAATTACCATCAAACATAAGGAGAGGGTAGAAAATGACGGCACCAAAGAAATTAAGGTATTGCGTGGACAATGAATGGCTTGAGTCCAAGACGGTGAAGCCCTACATGCCGGTCACGGATTCGAGTACGGGCGAGGTTATCGCCCTGGCCCCCTGTTGCACCGTGGACGAGGTGAACAGCGCCGTGGCCTCAGCCAGCGCGGCCTTTCCGGGCTGGTCCGGCCGTCCCATTCAGCAGCGGACGGAGGTGATGTTTCGTTTCCGCGCCCTCCTGGAGTCCCATCTGGACGAGTTGACCCTCTGTGTCTCACGGGAACTGGGAAAGAACCTCGAGGAGGCCCGGGGCGACGTCATCAAGGCCATGGAGGTGGTGGAAATGGCCTGCGGGGCGCCCATCCTCATGCAGGGAGACGCCTTAATGAACGTGTCCACCGGCCATGACACGGTCCTCTACCGCGAGCCCCTCGGCGTTTTCGCGGGGATCGTGCCCTTCAATTTTCCCGCCATGATTCCCTTCGGCTGGATGATTCCCCTCTGCATCACCCTGGGCAATACCTTTGTGCTGAAGGCCTCGAGCCTGACGCCTCAGACCGGCATGAGAGTCCTGGAGCTGCTGATTGAGGCGGGCCTGCCCAAGGGAGTGGTCAACCTGATTACCTGCAGCCGCAATGAGGCGGAACTGCTGCTCAAACACCCCGATATCCGGGGGATCTCCTACGTCGGATCCACCTCGGTAGGCCTTCATATCTATTCGACCGCCGCCGCGCACGGGAAGCGCGTCCAGGCCCTCTGCGAGGCCAAGAACCATGGCCTGGTGCTGCGCGATGCCGCCCTGGAACGGGCCGCCCTCGGGATCATCAACTCCTCCTTCGGCTGCGCCGGGATGCGCTGCATGGCCCTGCCGGTGCTCTGTGTCGAGGAGGCCTGCGCAGACGAATTCCTTTCCTATCTGGTCAAATACGCGAAGGAGCGGAGGCCCGGCTGCGCCTACCATCCGGAAACGGAACTTGGTCCGTTGGTTTCGGCGGAGCACAAGCAGTTTGTTCTCAACTGGATCAACAAGGGGGTTGAGGAGGGCGCCGAGCTGATTCTGGACGGGCGGAACCTCTTGGTCCCCGGCTTTGAAAACGGGCATTTCGTCGGTCCCACCATCTTCGATCGGGTGAAGACCGGGATGACCATCGGCGACCAGGAGGTCTTCGGACCGGTGACCTGCATCAAGCGGGTGAAGGATTTTGAGGAAGGTCTGACCATCATGAACGCCAACGAATTTGCCAACGGCTCGTGCATCTTTACCCAGAACGGCTATTATGCCCGGGAATTCGTGCACCGGACCCACGGAGGCATGGTGGGCGTAAACGTGGGCATTCCCGTGCCCGTTTCCTACTTCCCCTTTGCCGGTCACAAGAACTCCTTCTTTGGCGACCTGCATGTGATGGGTCGGGACGGGGTCGCCTTTTACACCGAGTCGAAGTGTGTGACCTCCCGGTGGTTCAGCGAGGAGGACAAACTGGAGAAGAAAATCAGCACCTGGGAAGGAACAATCGCCCGGAAGTGAGAGGCCGCATGCCGACATCATGGGGGCGGAGCGGCACCGCACCGCTTCCTTATGGGGGAATATCCCATTGAATCCACTCATTAAACTAGTCCTTTGAAACGCCTCAAGGGACGGTTGAAACGAGAAATAGAGAGCCTGACAAAGCACTCAACGGGGAAATAAAGGGAAAGCGAGAGAGGGTCAGACATAATGACATTAAACAGCAAAAAGGTTATTAATGAAATCGGATTAAGAATCCCCTTTTTATCTTTTATTTCGTTTTTATATATTTGCCTGCCGATAATCTGTTTTTTGTTTATATCCGCTTCTATTTCCGGCAATGCGCTTGCCGGTGAAAAGGGGTGGCTTGGGGTACAGCTTGGGGCACAGGAGCAGTTCAAGGTGAGCATGGCTTGGCGGATGCTTGGGAGGGTTACCGGCAGATTTGAAGGTGTTTTTGTTCGCGAAGTTACAGCAGGAAGTCCGGCAGAACAAATGGGCGTAAAGCAGAATGATGTTATTCTTTCCGTCAACTATAAGGATCTAAAAAATCCCAATGAATTTAATGAATTTACGAATGCAGTTTCGGCATTAAACCCGGGAGACAAAATAGTTCTCCTGATTTTTCGCATGTCTCCAACCCTGTTGACCATAGAAGGAACGATGGGAAAATCCCCGGGGTCTGCAGAAACAGAGCAAATCCCCAAACCTTTAAAAGAAGCCAAGCCGGTGAGCGCTGACATATCTGCTAAGATTTTTGCGCCCACAGGACATCACGAAGTATCATCTGTAGCTTTTTCTCCTGACGGCAAGCATATCGTTTCTGGGGACATGAAAAATTTTCTTAAACTCTGGGATGTTGCA
>JAXMLI010000112.1:0-2624 GCA_034368785.1 Smithellaceae bacterium
TAGATCAGATCGCCGGGCTTTTTGGCGTCCATCGTGACGGCCTTGCGGACGTCCTTGATGAATCCGATTGTGGAGAACAGCAGCGTCGGCGGAATGGAAATCTTCGTGGCCCCGATCTGATAATCGTTTTTCATGCTGTCCTTGCCGGAGATGGAGGGGACCCCGAAGGCGGTGGTGTAATCATAAAGGGCCATGTTGGCCCGGACCAGCTGGGCCAGCTTGTATTCCCCGTCCGGGGTCTTTTCCGACTGGACCGGATCGCACCAGCAGAAGTTGTCCAAGCAGGCCAGGTGATCCAGCGAGGCGCCCACGGCGATGGCGTTTCGGATCGCCTCATCCAGGGCGCAGGCAGTCATATGGTAGGTATCTATGTCCCCATACCGGGGGCAGATGCCGTTGGCCACCACCACGCCCTCAAAAGAGTCAAGGAGGGGGCGGATTACGGCGGCGTCGGAAGGTCCGTCATTTCTGGCCCCCACCAGGGGTTTCACCACGCTCCCCCCCTGCACCTCATGGTCGTACTGGCGGATGATCGACTCTTTGGAACAGATATTCAGTCGTCCCAGAAGCGACTTGATCGCCCCGCCCAGGTCGGCAGGTTCGGGAAAATCCGGTTCCTCGGGCTTGGGGGGCCGCCATGTTGCCTTAAGTTCCATCTGGGGGAGGCCATTATGGAGAAAGTCCAGCCCCAGGCAGGCCACGGTCTTCTCGCCGTAACATATCTGGAACCAGCCGGAGTCGGTATAGGTCCCGATGACCGTGGCCTCCACGTCCATCTTTCCGGCCAGGGCGAGAAACGCGTCAATAGTCGCAGGCGCCACCGCGAGGGTCATCCGCTCCTGCGATTCGGAAACCAGGATTTCCCAGGGCTGAAGGCCGGGATACTTGAGCGGGGCCTTCTTTAGATCGACGATACAGCCGCCGGAAAGACGGGCCGTTTCTCCCACGGAGGAGGAGAGTCCGCCGGCGCCGTTGTCGGTGATGGTCCGGTAGAGTTCCCGATCACGGGCCAGGAGCAGGAAATCGGTCATCTTCTTCTGGGTGATGGGGTCGCCGATCTGCACGGCCGTAACGGGCGATCCCTCATGCAGCTCTTCCGACGAGAAGGTGGCCCCGTGGATGCCGTCCTTGCCGATTCTCCCCCCGGTCATGACCACCAGATCCCCGGGCAGGATCTCCTTGGTGTGGGTTTCCCGGCCGTTGATCCGGGCCGGCATGATGCCGCCGGTCCCGCAATATACCAGGGGTTTGCCGAGATAACGGTCGTCGAAGACGAGGCAGCCGTTGATCGTGGGGATGCCGCTTTTGTTCCCCCCATGCTCCACCCCTTCCCGGACGCCGTCGTAAATCCGCCGGGGGTGAAGGATTCGCCTGGGCAGGGGGCGGTCATAGGCGGGCGGCGCGAAGCAGAAAACGTCCGTATTGAAGATCAGTTTCGCGCCCCGTCCGGTGCCGAAGGGGTCGCGGTTCACCCCGACGATGCCCGTGAGGGCGCCGCCGTAGGGGTCCAGCGCGGAAGGGGAATTGTGGGTTTCCACTTTGAAAACCAGATTATATTCCTCATTGAACTTGATGATCCCGGCGTTGTCCACGAAAACGGACAGGCACCAGTCCTTGGCGCCCATCTTCTTTCGGATTCCGAAGGTGGCCTTTTTGATGAAACTGTCAAACAGGGAATCGATTACGGTCTGCTGGCCTGTTTCGTCCTCGTAGGTGATCAGAGCGTTGAAAATCTTGTGTTTGCAATGTTCCGACCAGGTCTGGGCGAGAACCTCCAACTCCACGTCGGTCATCATGGCGCCCAGGCCGAAAGACCGCCGGGCCGCCAGCACCTCCGGCCGTTTCAGGTAATCCCGCAGGATTTTCATTTCAGAGAGGCCAAGGGCCAGGGTGCGGTCGTTGCTGAGCTTCAGCAACTGCTCATCCGACAGATCGAGATCGATCTCCTCCACACGTTCGTCACCAAGAACCTCCACCCGCGGCGCGCGGGGAGGCTGACCTCTGTGGCGTTCCCAGTCGCCGGCAGAGATTATTTCAAAGCGTTCGATAAGTTCATTGGCCAGAAGGTCCCCGGCGATCCGCCCGGCCCCTGCCTGGTCAATCGGTCCGCTGATGAGGTACTGCCGGGAGGTGTACACGGCCGGCGTGGCCTCCAGGGTTCTGTTGAACAGGAGGGCAATGGCCTCCCGGGCGGTCTTTCCAACATTGTCAGTTACCCCCGGGCGGAAGCCCACCTCGATGAGCCAGTGGAAATTATCGGCCAGTTCCTGGTCGATCGCGTACCGCTGGATGATGGGATCGGAAAGCGGATTAGCCGCAATATTTTCCAGTTCCACCGCCTCAAGAAGGCCGTCAATGGTGTAAACCTCTATGGTTTCCACCTGCTCGACCGGCAGGTGAAGGTGGTCGCGGATTTTCTTTTTTATCTTTTCGCCAAGGGGATCTCTGATCCCCTTTATAAACCCGATTTCGATCCGATGGGCCATCTGCTTCTCCTGGGGCAGAGGTAAGGAGGCTTCCCCTCTGCATTATCACTGGCTAGTTATTACAAAACGGGGGTAAAAGCAAGAACCTCCCTATCGCGGGCGTAAAGATTCAGTTACATGGGGAGCCAAATGCAAGAC
>JAXMLI010000113.1:0-8067 GCA_034368785.1 Smithellaceae bacterium
ATAGGCCGATGCCAGTTGCAGAAGCCTTCCCTCCTCAAAGGCCGGGGCCAGAAACTGCACCCCCAGGGGCAGACCGCCTTTGGTAAAACCACAGGGTACCGAGATCCCCGGGATCCCGGCCAGGTTGGCCGAGATGGTGAAGATATCGGAAAGGTACATCTGCAGGGGATCTCCCGTCTTTTCCCCGATGGCGAAGGCCGGCGTCGCCGTGGTGGGGGTCAGGAGGACGTCGCATTTCTTGAAAGCATCGGTAAAGTCGTCCCTAATGAGGCCCCGGACCTGGGAGGCCTTTTTGTAATAGGCATCGTAATAACCCGAGGAAAGGGCATAGGTGCCGATCATGATCCGTCGCTTCACCTCCGGGCCGAAGCCCTCCGAACGGCTCATCTTGTACATGGACAAAAGATCCCGGCTGCCGGTGGCGCGGTAACCATATCTTACCCCGTCGTAACGGGCCAGATTGGAACTCGCCTCTGCAGGCGCAATCACATAATAAACGGCCACACAGTACTGGGTATGGGGAAGCGTTACCTCAATACACCTGGCGCCCTGTCCCTCGAGAATAGTCACGACCCGGTCGATTGCCTCCCTCACCTCCGGATCTATCCCGTCGATGAAATACTCCTTGGGGATGCCTATGGTCCAGCCGGCGATATCCTTCCCCAGATAACTGCAGTAATCCGGCGTTTCCCGCGGAGACGAGGTGGAATCCCGCGGATCATGTCCGGCGATGATATTCATCATGATGGCGCAATCTTCCACATCCTTGCTGAAGGGACCGATCTGGTCCAGGGAAGAGGCAAAGGCGATCATGCCGTAGCGGGACACCCGGCCGTAGGTGGGTTTCATCCCCACCACCCCGGTCAGGGAGGCAGGCTGGCGAATCGAACCGCCCGTATCGGTCCCGATCGAGGCGACGCACTCATCTGCCGCCACGGCCGCCGCCGAGCCGCCGCTGGAGCCCCCGGGGATCCGGGAGAGGTCCCAGGGGTTGCGGGTCAGGCCGTAGGCGGAGGTTTCCGTGGATGATCCCATCGCGAACTCATCCATATTGGTCTTGCCGATAAAGATTGCCCCGGCATTCCTCAGCTTCTCCACCACAGTGGCGTCATAGGGGGGGATAAAGTTATGCAGGATCCGGGAGCCGCAGGTGGTTTTCCGGCCCCTGGTGCAGAGGATGTCCTTGAGGGCTATAGGAATCCCCGTCAGGGCATCGATATCTCCCTGGCGGGCCTGTTCATCCTGGCGGGCCGCCAGCTCGAAGGCCTCCTCGCGAAAGGTCGTGATGTAGGCGTGGATATCCTTTTCAACCTCGTCAATCCGGTTAAATACGGACGCCAATATCCGGGTGGGCGTGGCTTCGCCTGATCTAATTTTTTCCTGTAGCTCGTGAATCGTGAGACGGCAGAGTTCCATGTTGATATCCTATTCGATTACCCTTGGCACGGAGTAAAACCTTCCCCGGGGATCCGGCGCGTTGGCGAGGGGGGCTTCCTCCGGCAGGGAAGGGGTCGCCTGGTCTTCCCGGAAGGCATTGCTGAGGGCGAGCGCGTGGGTCATGGGCGGCACATCCCCTGTGTCCAGCTCGTTGAGTTTGTCCATGTATGCCAGAATCCGGTTCAACTGAAAGGTGAAATCCCCCATCTCCTCCTCCCGGAATTCCAGTCTGGCCAGATGTGCCACATGGGCCACCTCTTCCCTTGTTATCTTCATTCCCCCCCCCTTGATAAAACAAAGCCGGCCTCGCCGGCTCTTGGCTGTCTAGTCGTCTTGTCGGTTTTGCTATACTACACCGATTGACAAAAGACAACTTCGTTGAAAAGGTTATTGACTGGTGCAGACATTTCTGTTTATAAGAGGGTCTCTTTTATGCGCAGCTCCTCCTCTTCGGCATGGAAGGGGGGATAATGCGGTCTTCTTTATTCATTTTTTTTGTTGTCCGTTATGCAGAATTGTCACAACGCCCTCAGAATAAAATCCAAACTCTGGATCGAGATTGACGGCAAGCCCCTCTTCGGACAAGGGCGGATGGCGCTCCTGCGTAAAATCGATACCCACGGCTCCATCAATCAAGCGGCCAAAGAGCTGGACATCTCCTACCGTAAGGCCTGGAGTCAGGTGAAATTCATGGAAGAACGGATTGGGATGAACCTGGTGGAGCGCCATGCCGGTGGACAAAATGGCGGTGGGGCCGCCCTGACCGCCGAGGCGAGGGAATTCATCGCCAAATTCGAGGACCTTATCCAGGGGATCGAAGAAGAAGTGGACGAAAAGTTCAGAAAAATATTTGCCCGGTAAAAAACGGAACCAGCAAGGGAGTGCCTGATGCAAGGGACGGCAGGAGAGGAAAAGTTCATGTCTCAAAGTGAGAGCGGGCGGATGGTGGTCCCGCTGGCGGAGGCCGTCGGGCTGGTGCTGGCCCATGATATTACCGAGATAAGGCCCGGTGAATTCAAGGGGCGGGCCTTCAGGAAGGGGCAGGTGATAAAACCGGAAAATGTCGACCATCTCCGGCGTCTCGGCAAGGAACATCTCTATGTCCTGCGAATTCCCGAGCACGAACTTCACGAAGACGACGCCGCCCTTTGCCTTGCCAAAGCGATGATTGGTCCCGGCGTAGCTATCGAAGGAGAACCAAAAGAAGGGAAAATCAATATCATCGCCGCCAGGGACGGTCTCTTCAAGGTAAACCGGGAGACCCTGCTCAGGCTGAACCTGCTCGGAGAGGTGATGTGCGCCACTATCCATGGCAATACCCCGGTGAAAAAAGGGAGAATCCTGGCCGGCATCCGTGCGATCCCCCTTACGATCAAACGATCTGTAATAAATGAGGCGCTGTCGGTCATCGGGGAAGGGAACGACGGGAGGTCCGGCCGCCTCGAGGTAAGAGAAATCAGGCGGGCCATGGTCGGTGTTATCGTTACCGGAAAAGAGATTTTCGAGGGCCGGATCAAGGACGCCTTCGCCCCCATCATCGAGGGAAAGATCCGTGAGCTGGGGGGAGAGGTGATTCGTCTTCTATACGCCCCTGACGATATTTCCTTGATCGAGTCGGGGTTGCGGGAACTGATCGCCGCCGGCGCGGACCTGCTCATTGCCACGGGCGGGATGTCCGTGGACCCCGATGATGTGACCCGTTTCGCGATCCGAAACCTGGGAGCGAAGAGCACCTACGGTTCCGCGGTCCTGCCCGGGGCCATGCTGCTGGTGGGAAACGTGGAAACGGACGAGGGAAATGGCATCCGGGTCATTCCGATCATCGGCATCCCGGCCTGTGGAATGTACCACAGGACGACCGTTATGGACCTTGTCCTTCCCCGGATCCTGGCCGGCGAGACAATCGGGAGGAAGGAACTGGCGGAACTCGGACACGGCGGGCTCTGCCTCGGCTGCCGGGAGTGCCGGTTTCCCCTCTGCCCCTTTGGCAAGGCCTGAAAGGGCATATCTTGCAATCACATCCTTTCGCCTGAAAATAGGGCAGGCATCTTGCCTGCTGGGCAGGACCTGCCCCCCTCTTCAGAGACTGTGTCATAACAGTCGTGGGGTGCGTTAGCAAAGCGTAACGCCCCGAAACAAATGGTGCGTCCAGACGCACCCTACTTTTTGCCCCGCCCTCCATCCCCCTCGGTCGTCCCGCAATCTCGTCAATCTGTCATGGGTCTGCGACAAATTTATTGGTAGAGCAGTTTTTGCTCCCCTCTTTAGAAAAGAGGGGTCGGGGGAGATTTGACGGATAATAAATAACCATTTTTTTATTATAAATCCCCACCTACCCCCCTTTTCCTATGGAAAAGGTGGATAAGTCTCGGCAAAAACAGGATACCACCATTTATGTCGCAGACCCGTCCGCCATATTTCTCTTGACAGCTAAAAACTGTATGATATGGGAAAAAACACAGGCCATGATTTCCCTAGTTCACTCTCGCCATCCTTCCGCCACGGGCCTGTTCGCAGCAAATAAGTCACGAAAACCCCTTCCGCCTTAGGACGGGTTTTTTTGCCACAAAAGTACAGCATTTTTATATTTATACTATGGGGGCAATTGCAAAACTCCTGCGGACGCGACGGAGCGCGTCCCTCCAGTCACCCAAACGTGCCGTTTTCCACGCCTTTTGGAGGGCCTAGCGAAGTCGTGGCCGTCTTTACCGTGAGTTTTGCAATTACCTCTATGGATTAAACGAGGGGTCTTTTCAATTATAAGTAGCGAAAGGAGAGAAGGGGAATGAAGATTAGAAGAAGGGATTTTCTGAAAGGCGCGGCGGCGTTAGGCACAGTGGCGTCCGTTGGCCTGCCCGGACTGAATCTGTTGGGTCCGAAAAAGGCCCATGCCCAGGCGCCCGCCACATCGTGGAAGCCCACCACCTGCGAGGGTTGCACCACCTGGTGCGCCATGGAGGTGTTGATCCAGGAAGAGGCGGGGATCAAAAGGGCGATCAGCGTGCGGGGAAACCAGCATGCCAAGACCCACGGCGGCTATTCCTGTCCGCGGGGGAACCTGGCCCTCCAGGAACTCTACGACCCCGACCGGATCAAGCAGCCCATGAAGAGGACAAATCCCGGTCCCAAGGGGATCGGGATCGACCCGCAGTTTGTCCCCATCAGTTGGGATGAGGCGGTGACGGAGATTGCCGCCCGGATGATGGCCCTGCGCAATGCCAGCCCCTCGGAAAGCCATAAGCTGGCCGTCTTGCGAGGCCGCTATACCGAGATGAATGGCATCATCTATGATGATTTGCCACCTATTTTTGGCACACCCAACAAGGTCTCACACAGCTCCATCTGCGCCGAGGCGGAAAAATTCGGTTATCTGCATACCCTGGGTCTCTTCGGCTATCCCGACTATGATCTTAACAACACGGACTTTCTCTTGCTCTGGGGTGTCGACCCGGTATCATCCAACCGGCTGGTGCCCGGCAGCATCGGCAAGCTTGGCGATCTCCTGGAGAAGAAGAAAGTCGTCGTAGTCGATCCCAGACTCAGCAGCACCGCCACCAAGGCCCACCAGTGGCTGCCGGTAAAACCCGGCACGGACGGGGCGCTGGCGCTCGCCATGGCCCATGTAATCCTCGCGGAAGGCCGCTGGTATAAAGATTTTGTGGGCGACTTCAATAATGCCACCCCTGGCGATGGTTTTGCCACCACACTGAGTTTCGCCGGTTCTCTGGCGCAGGGGCGGCCGCTGGATCCCAAAACCTTTACCGAAAAGGGTACGAAGGGGCTCCTCACCTGGTGGAACCTGGAGTTGAGGGAGCGGACCCCCGCCTGGGCGGCAGAAATAACGGGCATCCCGGTGTCAACCATTATCGCCCTGGCCAGGGAATTCGCCGCCGCCGCGCCGCGGGCCATCTCCTGGCTCGGACCCGGGGCGGCGATGCAGCCCCGCGCCGGTTACGGCTCCATAGCGATCGCGGCCCTGAACGGCCTGGTAGGCTCCACCGATCACGTCGGCGGCGTCCTGCCCCGGACCGCCTCGATCAGCCCCGGACTGACCGGCTGGATTGACCGGAAACCCTATGTGGACAATATCGCCGACGAAGGATACAAGAAGAGGAGGATCGACAGGTATGTGAAGGACGGACCATCAGTACCCCTGGAAATGCCGGCCATGTCCACCTCCCTGGGAGGGGTGACGGTCACCAACCGGGTGGCCGATGCGATCAACGACAGCTCGCCTTACGATGTCAAAATGGTTATCGGCTATTGGCTGAACTTCGCCTTCTCCTGCCAGGGGGCGGATAGATGGGCCGAGGCCCTCGCCAAGGTATATTACGTCCATATGGGGACCAACGCCTGCGAAACCACCTGGCTGGCCGACATCGTCCTGCCGGCGCAACATCATATGTTCGAGACGCTGGCCTATATGAACCAAAAGGCCATGACCTATAATGTCCTCACCCTCAACCAGCCGGTGGTGGACAAGCTTTGGGACACTAAAGAGGTGGAAACGGAGTTTATCTGGCTGCTCGCGAAAAAGATGAGCGAAGTCCACGGCTGGTCGAAGCTTTTTGATTATCTCAAGGCCTACGCCAAGCCCTTTGCCGATCCCGCCGGGGACATCTACGGCGATGACAAGCCCGTCGGGGCGGTGCCGTCAAATGAAACGGAATTTCACAAATGGGCGCTTAAAAGGCGGCTTTGCGGCGCCAGCACGGCGGCTTGGGCCAGCCTGGTTTCCTCCGGGATTCGCCAGGCCACCTATGCGGCCGATTACTTTGATGCCTCGGGCCGCGGACCGGCCTGGCGGTTCGCGGCAGGCGACGCCACGATGAAGTCTTCGCTCGCCACCAAGAGCAAGAAGTTCGAGTTCTGCAATGAAGATCCCGACGGCGCCGCAACGGAAGGGGATATCAAGAGACTCCTCCGGGCCCATGCGGGGGCGCATAAGAAAAACCTCTCCGAGGTTCTCACTGCGGTCAACTATCCCATGACGGCGGCCGGCATTGCCAGGCTGGGCAATGCCTATGCCTATATGCCCCACTGGGAGGCGCCGGACATCGGCGGCGATCCCAAGGTCTTTCCCTTTGTCATGATCGACTACAAGTCCCGCCTGAACCGGGAGGGCAGAAGCCAGAACGCCCCCTGGTACTATGAATTCAAGGTCTGCGACCCCGGCGACGAGCGCTGGTCCGACGTGGTAAAGATGAACCCCGCGGAGGCAAAAACCCTCGGGCTGGCCGACGGTGCCCTCGTAAGGATTACCTCGCCCACAAACCAGGAGGGAATTGTCTGTCGGTTGAAACTGTGGGAGGGCGTCGGCCCCGGCACCATCGCCAAGAGCTATGGCCAGGGACATCGGGCCTACGGCAAGCTGGCCCGGGCCCAGGGTGTCCACAAGGTGGGAACTTCCCTCTTGACCAGCAACAACAATAATATCATCCCCGTGGACTTTGAGCGCCTGAGTGGTTCTTCAGCCAGAAATGGCGTGGTCCGGGTGAAGATCACCGCGTTATAACCGGCACTTCACAGGTGCGCGCTTAAAGAAGGAGGAATAGATAATGCCAACATTCGGAATGGTGATAGACCTGAGGAAGTGTGTGGGTTGCGGCGCCTGCGCCCTGGCCTGCAAGCTGGAAAACAACACCCGGTCAAGGGGCGGGAGCGCCGGCAAGCCGGGTCAGCAGACATTTAACTGGGCCGATTATTTTGTGGAAAACCAGGGCAGTTTTCCCGACACAAAATACTCGATCAGGCCCACAAATTGTAACCACTGCTCGGCCCCGGCCTGTGTGAAGGCCTGCGCGGAAGAGGCCCCGCCGGCGGTCCGGGGGGCAATGTTCCGGACGGACGAAGGAATCGTCCTTGTTGATTACGACCGGTGTGATGCGACCCTCTGCGGGCGTCGGTGTCAGGTGCGCTGCCCCTACAGTTTCGAAGATGCCACCGGGAAACCCCTGAGTGTGATCAGCTATAATTTCGCGGCCCCGCATGGAGAATGGAATGACACGGGCCGGTTCCTGGGCGCCGGCGGCATCGCCAATGCCGCGGAAACCAAGGGTAAAACGGGCGGCAATGCCACACCCTATCAGAAAAAATATGCCGATGTTTCCGAAGCGGGGAAGAAGGTGGCGACGTCCGTGAGAAGGAAAGACGTGGTGGAAAAGTGTACCTTCTGTTATCAGCGAATCAAGGGCAATCCCGCGGGCCGGCCGGCCTGTGTGGAGGTCTGCCCCTCCCAGGCGAGGATGTTTGGCGATCTTGCCAAAGATCCGCTCCAGGGCATCCTGGGAAAGGGCGGGGCCAAGACGCTCAGGCCTTTGAAGGGGGCGGCGGAGGGGGCCATCTGGCGGGTTGCGCCGAAGGTATTCTATATCAACGACTACTCGGCAAGATAACCGCCTTGCCCTCATAACCGGCAACGAAAAGGGGTAGAGGAGATTTTCCTTACCCCTTTTCTTCTGGCTGGTGTAAACTCAGGCCAGACGGAGGCGATTGGGGATTGCGGATTGGAAAAATACCACGTAACTGCTCAGGTTCATAGGGGCAAAGGCACAGAGAAAAATGAAAATGTATAGAGCCAATTGCAAAACTCCTGCGGACGCGACGGAGCGCGTCCCTCCCGTCTGCAAA
>JAXMLI010000114.1:0-12151 GCA_034368785.1 Smithellaceae bacterium
AGCGCGTAAATACTACCTGGCCACCGAAGACGGTAAGGCAGCCCTGAGAGAAGCCTTGGTAAAGGTTCGCGAGTTGATGAACGAGGTGGACGATCAATCCCAAGGGTGAGGTGAAAAATGGAAAATAAGGACAAAAAATATATCCAATGCAACACCTGCACCCTCATGCTGGTGAATCGGTGTTATGAGCGGCGCCGCTGGTTTCCCCTGATCCGTGAGCCCCTGGTCGGGGGAATGCGCCTCCTCGCCTGGCTTCACCGGATTGATCCCCGGGATTATCCGGTACGAACGGCGGAGTGTCATGGCTGCAACCGTTTTATGAAGACGGTCCTCAAGGATCGGTCACCCGTTTTTTCCTGGCTGAACAATCGCATCAATCCCCTCTTCGATCGGCTGGTGGAAGGGATTGTCCTCGCCTGCGAGATCGAAGAGGCGAAAAAACATGCCCGGCAGGCCACCGGGGACAAGGAGGAGTAGATGGTATATCCCGCTATTATTTTGGTGTCCATGGGGGTTGCCGCCCTGACCCTTTTTTCCGGGTTCGGGTTGGGAACGGTGCTGATGCCGGTCTTTGCCATTTTCTTCCCGGTCCATCTGGCCATTGCGGCGACCGCGGTGGTGCATCTGGCCAATAACATCTTCAAAGTATTGCTTGTGGGTAAAAAAGCGGATCTGGCCCTGGTGGCGCGCTTTGGCCTCCCGGCGGCCCTCTCGGCACTTGCAGGGGCCTACCTGCTGACCGTCATTGCCCAGGGCGAACCCCTGATTACCTATTCCCTGGCCGGGGTAGTATGCCGGATCACACTGGTAAAGCTGGTGGTCGCCCTGCTGCTGCTGATCTTTGCCCTCTGGGAGGTGATCCCCTATCTTGCCGAGCTGGCCTTTCCCCGGCGCTTCATCCCCCTGGGGGGAGTCCTTTCGGGATTCTTCGGCGGTCTCACGGGAAACCAGGGTGCCCTCCGCAGCGCCTTCCTGATCCGGTCAGGCCTGGACAAGGAGGCCTTTGTCGGGACGTCGGCCGTGGCGGCAATGCTGGTCGATGTGGTCAGGCTTGCAGTCTACGGCGCCAGTTTCCTCGTGGGGGATTACGAGGCCCTGGCGGACAGCGGAATCGGGGGGCCCATCATGGCCGGCGTCCTGGCCGCCTTCGTCGGGTCCTTTTTCGGCGCCAGGCTGCTTAAAAAGGTGACGCTCCGGGCCGTTCAGCTGCTCGTGTCGGTGATGCTCTTTTCCCTGGCCCTCCTCCTGGCCCTGGGTGTAATCTAACTCACGTGTTTGGGATCATGAAAACTGGCGAACTGCGGGAAATAGAAATTGAATCGTTGGCCTACGGCGGGTCCGGTGTCGGGCGGACAGATGGTCAAGTCATATTTGTCCCCCACACCGCCCCGGGAGACCTGGCGCTGGTTGAGGTCACGGAGGTGAAGGACAGATTTCTCCGGGGCAGGATCAGGGAAATCCGCCGGCCCTCCCCGGACCGGACGAAACCGCTCTGCGGCAGTTATGGCAAATGCGGCGGCTGTCACTATCAACATCTCGGGTACGAACGACAGCTTTACTGGAAACAGGTCCAGGTTAATGATGCCCTCACGCGGATCGGCGGCTTGGAGACTCCCCCTTTGGCGCCGATCATCCCTTCGCCTGTGGGTTACCACTACCGGGGCAAGGCGGAGTTTCACGTTGCCGAGGGGGGTGACGGTCGCTTTCGCATCGGATTTCACCAGGAGGAGAGCAACCTGCTGGTGGAAATCGACCCTTGTGAAATAGCGGACGGGTCGATCAATCACGCCCTCCAGCGCCTGCGGCAGGATCTTGGCGCGGGAAAAATTCGCGCCCTTCCGGCCAGACTTCCCATTTGGTCCAGTTCCGACGGGGAGGGTCTCATTTGTACGAACGCCAAAAGGACGGTGGAGCGGCAGGTGAAGGACATGGTTTTATCCGTCCCCGCGGCCGGGTTCTTCCAGGCGAATCTTTTCCTGGTGAACAGGCTGGTAGATCTGGTGGTGGAACTCTGTGCCCTGGAAGGGACCGAGACGGTTGTTGATTGTTACTGCGGCTCAGGTCTCTTTTCCCTCTTTCTGGCCGACCGGGCAGGAAGGCTCTTCGGCATTGAGGCGGATTCGGCGGCGCTGAGCCTGGCCCGTCTGAACCTCACCAGGGCCGGGCGCCAGGAGACCCTGTTTTTCGCCGGCGACGTGGGGAGGGAACTAACGGAACGTTTCGTCCGGGGAGGGATAAAAACAGATGTTCTGGTTCTGGACCCTCCCAGGCCGGGCCTGGCGAAAGAGGTCATGGCTGGAATATTTTCCCTCCAGCCCCGCCGTCTGGTCTACATCTCCTGCAACCCCGCCACCCTGGCAAGGGATATAAGACATCTCAGCGCGGCAGGGTATCTCCTCCGGTCGGTCCATCCCCTGGACATGTTCCCCCAGACGGCGCACATCGAAGTGGTGGCGCTGCTCGAGGCCAAAGTCTGACGACGCGGTAATCTGTCGTTTGGTTTCTGAACTGCAATCATCAATCCTTAATCCGCAACTACTCAGGTTGTTTAGGCTATAGGCTGAAGTAACAAAACAGGTCTGAAGTAACAAAACAGGTTTGAAGTAACAAAATAGGTCAGGCGTCCCGCCTGACCGGTCAAGCAAATGGCGGGAACCAGTAATCATCGCATGTCAGGCGGGACGCCTGACCTATGATAAATGGTCTCGCCTGGCGCGTTCCTGCAGTCTATCTACCTGAGTAGTCACCGAAATCCTCAATAAAATTGTAGGACAGATTGGACGAAGCAAAGGGCGGGTGAGCTGAAAGGCTTCTGCTCCGGATTGTCGACGTTTTTGTTATCTTCCCCCTTGCAAGAAACATATTTGTGCATTTATTCCCATCAGAAATCAGCCCTATGTAAAATAACTTATAAATTACCGTGCCTTGGCTGTCTGTAACCCGGTGGCATCATAATTGCGCTGTAGGTGCTTGTCCAGAGAGACAAAATAACTTTACAGGAGGTAAGATGATGAATCCCGGTGATACAGCGTGGTTGTTGATTTCCAGCGCCCTGGTCTTACTGATGACCGTCGGACTGGCATTCTTTTACGGCGGCATGGCCCGCAGAAAGAATGTCCTTTCCCTCTTGATGCAGTGCTTCATTATCATCTGCGTCATCAGTTTGCAGTGGGTCCTCTATGGCTATTCCCTCGCCTTCGGTCCTGACACAGGGCAGGGGATCATCGGCGGGCTGGACTGGTTCGGTCTCCAGGGCGTGGGGGGACAGCCCAATGCCGATTACGCCGCCACGGTGCCACACCAGGCATTCATGATCTTCCAGGGCATGTTTGCCATCATTACCCCGGCGCTCCTGGTGGGGGCCTTCGCGGAGCGGATTAAATTCTCGGCCTTTTTAGTCTTTGTCCTGCTCTGGAGTACCCTGGTCTATGATCCCCTCGCCCACTGGGTGTGGGGCGCCGGCGGGTGGTTGAGGGGGCTGGGCGCCCTCGATTTTGCCGGCGGAATTGTAGTCCATGTGAGTTCCGGGGTGTCGGCGTTGATTATGGCCATCTTTCTCGGCAGAAGGATTGGCTACGAGAGCCATACCTTCCGTCCTCATAATCTCCCCTGGACGGTGCTGGGTGGCGGCCTGTTATGGTTCGGCTGGTTTGGCTTCAATGCCGGCAGTGCGCTGGGGGCCAACGAACTTGCGGCCCATGCCTTTGTAACCACCAACACGGCCGCCGCCGCCGCCGGACTCACCTGGGCGCTTATCGAATGGCGCAAACATGGCGCCCCGACCCTGCTCGGCACCGTGACGGGCGTGGTGGCCGGCCTCGTGGCCATTACCCCGGCCTGCGGTTTTGTCACCCCGCTCAACGCGATCTTTATCGGCGCCCTGTCCAGTGGTTTCTGTTTTATAGCCATTACCAGGATAAAGGCCCGCTTCAGATATGATGATTCCCTCGATGTCTTTGGCGTTCACGGGGTCGGAGGAATCTGGGGGACCATGGCCACCGGTCTCTTCGCGGAAAAGGCGGTAAATACCGCCGGTGCGGACGGTCTTCTCTTCGGCGGGGTGGAGCAGTTTCTCGTCCAGTCCCTGCTGGTATTGGTGGCGGTGACCTATGCGGTAGTTGTCACCTGGTTGTTGTTCAAAATTATTGATGCCTTGATCGGCATGCGGGTGGCGAAGGAAGACGAACTGATCGGTCTCGATCTGACCCAGCATAATGAATCGGCTTACACCGTACTGGAATAGGAGGGAAAAATGAAATACATCATTGCCGTAATTCAGCCCCATAAACTTGATGAGGTCATGTGCGCCCTGGAGGAAGCCTCGGTGAACCTGGTGACGGTGACCAATTGCCTGGGACGGGGGAGGCAGAAGGGTGTTACCGAGATATATCGGGGCGCCAAAGAGGCGGGGAGTCTCCTGAATAAGGTCAAACTGGAGATTGCCGTTAACGAGGACTTTGTCGAAGCGACCATCCAGGCCATAAGCGGCGGCGCCCACACGGGCGAAATAGGAGACGGGAAGATATTTGTCCTCGATCTGGCCCAATGCGTCCGCATTAGTACGGGAGAACGGGGCGGGATTGCGATTGGATAATCAGGACGAAACCTCTTCCGTTGTGGTATATGAACAGGCCATTAATAGACCGCACCATCAACTATTGACGCCCTCGTAAAAAGTACCCAAGGCGTCATTCCCGCGTAGGCGGGAATCCAGAAGTAATTGAATACACTAGATTCCCGCCTACGCTGGAATGACAAAATGTGAGGTTTTCGGACTTTTTACGAGTTCGTCAACTATTGACAAGGAGGCAATAAAATGATGCGCAGGATTATTTCAGGAAAAAGGCTAAGTTCCTTTTTGATTGCGGCAGTGGCTTTTGCCCTGCTGACCCCCGCGATAACCTTGGCCGGTGAAAAGGAAAAGATTTCCGGCGAGATAACCATGGCGACCTTCAGCCAGTATATCTCCCGGGGCCAGGAATTGAGCCGCCACAGCATGGCGGTGCAGCCCTATCTGGGGGCAAGTTACGGTGGATTTACGCTGGGGCTGTGGGGAAACTGGGATTCCGCCCCCTATGATCTTGCGGGAGGCGCCGCCGCGAATGCCAAATGGAATGAATTCAACTACACCTTCTCCTACGGGCGATCCTTTGGCGACCTTTATCTGGAGGGCGGTTACAATTACATCGATGTCATAGACGCAGAGGATTCGCAGGAACTCATTTTCAAGATTAGATGGGATGCGGCGGTGACCCCGGAATTCACCCTCTATCGGGAAGTGGGCCATTCCAGTTTCTGGTATGCCTCGCTGAAACTCTCTCACCAGATCAAGCTGGGGGAAAAGGCGGCCTTGGATATTTCGGGATCGGTAAGCTATCTGCTGGGCACGGATGACGCAAGATATCCCAGAATCGATGCCGGTGGTAGCCGCATGTCTGAGTCGTTCCGTAATTTCCATGATGGAAACATTACGGTCGGCCTTCCGGTGGCGTTGACCTCGCAAATCACGGCTAAACCTACCCTGTCCTATGTCTTTCCTCTTACCGATGATGCCCGCCAGGAGATGAAATGGCGCAGCTACCGTGGTGAGGACAATAGTTTTGTAGTTGGTGGAATTTCCCTGACATACAGCTTTTGACGGACTCGGAAAAAAGTCGAAAAAACGACCTCGAAGGCTTTGTAAAAGGCAGGGGCACGGCATGTCGTGCCCCTGCTCCAGACTCTTGAGGGCGTCAGTGCGCTTGACCCCGGCAGGCAAGATGCCTGCCCTGTTTTCCGTGAAAATAAATTGCCCTTTCCCTTGTCCATTTTCCCGCCGAAACAATCGGAAATAACGGAATTCTCTTTGATTGAAATTCAGCTGTGTTATCCCAAGGTTCGCCTGTCCGGGCGGCCCCGGTTAAATGCCTTGAGAAAAGACGGTAAGGCTGTTATATTCCGCGACGCTCGTGTTGCTTAAACACCGGCTAGGAGAGGAAGGTTATGCACAATCCCAATTTCAGTTCCGGCCCCTGCGCGAAAAGACCAGGCTGGAGCCTTGGGGCGTTAAATGACGCGCCGATGGGCCGTTCCCATCGTTCCGCGCCGGGCCGGAAAAAACTGGCCGAAGCCATTGAATTAACGAGGAATATCCTCGGGATTCCCCCCGATTATCTCCTTGGCATCATGCCTGGTTCCGACACCGGCGCATTTGAGGCGGCCATGTGGAGTCTCCTTGGTCCGCGCCCGGTCACCGTTTTGGTGTGGGAGAGTTTTGGCGAGGGCTGGGCCAGTGATGTGGCCAATCAATTGAAACTGAATTCCAATATCAGGAAGGCCCCTTACGGCGAGATCCCCGATCTTCATGATCTCGATTGGTCTTCCGACGTGCTTTTCCTGGCCAACGGGACCACCAGCGGTGCCAAGGTTCCCGGTTGGGACTGGATTCCCGCTGACCGGGCGGGACTGTCCCTCTGCGACGCTACCAGCGCCGTATTTGCCATGCCCATGGATTGGGCGAAGCTTGATGTGGTGACATTTTCCTGGCAGAAGTGCCTGGGGGGGGAAGGAAGCCATGGTATGCTGGTCTTGAGTCCCCGTGCCGTGGAAAGACTCGAGTCATACGATCCTCCCTGGCCGATGCCCAAAATATTCAGGATAAAGAAGGCGGGCATGGTGGACCGGGCGATATTTCAGGGAGATACGATCAATACCCCCTCGATGCTCTGCGTGGAGGATTATCTTGATGCCCTCCGCTGGGCGGCCAGGGAGGGGCTGGCGGGTCTGATTGCCAGGAGCCAGGCGAATCTGAAGGTTGTCGAGGACTGGGTAGGGAAGAATCCCTGGGTATGTTTCCTGGCGCGGGAAAAGGCGATCCGGTCCAGCACCTCCGTATGTCTCCAGGTGGTCAATGATAAACTGGGGGGGCTCTCTTTGCAGGATCAGGAAGTCTTTCTCACGTCCATCTCCTCCGAGTTGAGTAAAAGCGGCGTGGCCCATGACATTGCCTCTTATCGGGATGCCCCGCCCGGTTTTCGCTTCTGGTGTGGCCCGACGATTGATCAGGCGGATGTGGGGAGGGCGCTTCGTGAACTCGGGAAGGTCTATAATCGGAAGATAGGAGAGCTATGATGTCAGTACAGGATAAATCGCCCCTGAAGCGAATCCTCGTGAGTGATTCCATTGCCCCGGAGGGCATTGAAATATTGGAGAAGATCCCGGGGTTTGGGGTGGATGTGCGGACGAAGCTGTCTCCTCAGGAACTCCTGGAGGTTATCGGTGATTATGACGCCCTGGTGATCCGGAGCGCCACGAAGGTGACCAGGGAGGTAATAGCCAGGGCACAGAGACTGAGCATCATTGGACGGGCCGGTACAGGGTTGGACAACGTGGATATGGAGGCGGCCAGTATTCGGGGCATTGTGGTGATGAACACCCCGGGAGGGAACACCATCACTACCGCGGAGCACGCGATCGCCATGATGGTGTCTCTGGCCCGGCGCATACCCCAGGCCACGGCCTCGATGAAGACGGGCAAATGGGATAAAACCCGCTTCACCGGCAACGAGCTTTATAATAAGACCCTGGGAATTATCGGGATCGGACGGGTTGGTTCCGTGGTGGCCGATCGCGCCCAGGGATTGAAGATGGACGTGCTGGCCTATGACCCCTTTATTTCTCCCGACGCGGCGGCCAAGATGGGCATAACCTTGGTTTCGCTGGAGGAAATTTTTGCGCGTTCCGATTATATCTCCGTTCATGCACCCCTCACGGATGAGACAAGGGGCATTGTGAATGCCGCCGCTTTTGGCAAGATGAAAAGGGGCGTTTACCTGATCAACTGCGCCCGTGGTGGAATTATCAAGGAGAAGGACCTCCACGATGCCCTTGCGTCCGGTCAGGTGGCCGGGGCGGCGCTCGATGTTTTTGAGGAGGAACCTACCAGAAATCATGAACTCCTTTCCCTGGAAAACTTAATCTGCACTCCCCATCTGGGGGCATCCACCGACGAGGCCCAGGTAAATGTGGCCATCGCGATCGCCGAGCAGATCTCGGATTACCTGAGGACCGGAGAGATCAGAAACGCCCTGAACTTCCCGTCCGTGAGCGCCGAGGTGCTGAACCTGATCCAGCCATATCTCGTATTGGCGGAAAAGCTCGGGCTCTTCGAGGCTCAGGTGGTAGCGGGGGCCATCAAGGAGGTAACAATCGAGTACAGCGGGGAAATTTTGGCCCATAATCTGGCGCCGATTACCATTGCGCTCCTCAAAGGGCTCCTGACTCCGGTTTTAAGGGAGGGGATCAATTACATCAATGCCCCGCTGGTCGCCAGGGAAAGGGGAATCAACGTGGTAGAGGTTAAAAGCACCGAGCTGAAGGCCTATACCAGTTTGATCAGCCTGACTGTTAAAACCGCACGGGAAGAGGGCAGTGCCGCGGGGACCATATTCGGGCGGAATGATCCCCGGATAGTCAAGGTGAACAGGTTCACCGTGGAGATCATCCCCGAGGGCCACATGCTTCTCCTTTCCAATTTCGACCGGCCGGGGGTGGTCGGCAATGTGGGCACAATTTTGGGCGATAACCAGATCAACATTGCCCAGTTGCATCTGAGCCGACAGCTGGTGGACCAGCAGGCCCTGGTGGTGCTCAGCACGGACAGCCTGGTGCCCGATGAGGTCATGGGCAAACTGAAAGAGATCCCCCATGTGGTAACGGTGAAGCGTCTCAAAATGTAAAGGAAAAAAGAAGATGACAAATGTAGCGGTAATCGGTACCCAGTGGGGAGACGAAGGGAAAGGCAAGGTTGTTGATCTTTATGCAGAAAAGGCCCACGTGATCGTCAGATTCCAGGGAGGAAACAACGCGGGTCACACCCTGGTGGTCCGGGGAGAAAAGACAATCCTCCATCTCATCCCATCGGGAATCCTGCATAATAACAAGATCTGCATCATCGGCAATGGCGTGGTGATCGATCCCGGGGTGCTGATCCGGGAGATAGACCAGCTTAAGGCCAGGGGGGTCCTGCCCGCTGATACCAAGCTTTTCATCAGCGATCGGGCCCACGTGATCATGCCCTACCACAAGAGTATCGATACGGAAAGGGAGTCACGCCTGGCGAACAAGATCGGGACCACCGGACGGGGGATAGGTCCCTGCTATGAAGATAAGATAAGCCGTCAAGGCATCCGGATCTGTGATTTGCTCGATAAGGAGGTTTTCCGGGAGCGGCTGATGTCCAATCTGGAGGAGAAGAATTTTTACCTCACCAGGCGCTTTGACGCAGATCCCCTGGATGGCGAGCAGATATTTTCCGAATACCTTTCCTATGCCGAATACCTCAAGCCCTTCGTGGCGGATACCTCGTTAATTATCGCGGAGGAGGCCAGAAAGGGGAAAAAGATTCTTTTTGAAGGGGCGCAGGGGACCCATCTGGATATCGACCATGGCACCTATCCCTATGTAACTTCATCCAATACCACGGTCGGCAATGCCTGCTGCGGCGCCGGCGTGGGCCCGGGGATGCTCAACAATGTAATCGGCATCTGCAAGGCCTATACTACCAGGGTAGGCGAGGGGCCTTTCCCCACGGAACTCTCCGACGATATTGGGCGGTACCTTCAGGAGACAGGACAGGAAGTCGGCACAACCACCGGCCGGAAACGTCGTTGCGGCTGGCTTGATGTGGTCCTGGTAAATCATGCGATCCGGACCTCCGGAATCACCGGACTTGCCATAACCAAGCTCGATGTACTGACCGGTCTGGAAAGGATCAAGATCTGCGTGGGATACAGAACCCCCAGTGGGGAGATACTCGATGCAGTGCCCGCCAACATGAAGGTCCTGTTGGCATGTGAACCGGTATACGAGACCAGCGACGGTTGGTCAGAGCCGATAAACCAGGCCAGATCCCTGGAAGAGCTGCCGAAAAATGCCCGCCGATACATCGAGCGGATCGAAGTCCTGACCGGAGTGCCCCTTGTGCTTGTATCCGTGGGGGCCGGCCGGGAAGAGACGATCGTTCTCAAGAACCCCTTCGGGGGGTAAAGATTCAGTTACAGGGGGAGCCAAATGCAAGACGCACGGTAAAGACGGCCACGACTTTGCTAGGCCCTCCAAAAGGTGCCGAAGATGACCTGTTTTGGGGACTGGAGGGACGCGCTCCGTCGCGTCCGCTGGAGCTTTGCAAGAAACTCAAGGGCAGGCAATATTTGTCTTAACTCGGCCACTCAAGACTGAATCTTTACTTCGGAGGATAAGTTTATCTTGACAGGTACGATAAGCAGCTGTTAAGAGAGCCCTCCTCGTACGTCGGGCCGTTAGCTCAGTTCGGTAGAGCAGCGGACTTTTAATCCGTTGGTCGCGGGTTCGAATCCCGCACGGCCCACCATTTGATAATCCAAGATAGTCCAAAGAAGTACGAAACCCGTTAGAAATAGCGGGTTTTTTATTATCTGCTAGTCCTATACCATCCGAAGGAATCCATTGACATACCCCAAAATCGGGGGTATATTTTAGCAAAAATACCCCCACGCAAAATGACATACCCCCAAAAGGAGGGAAAAACCAATGCCTCTAAGCGATGCGAAGGTTAGGAACAGCAAGCCCCGAGAAAAGCCGGTGAAGCTATTTGATGGCGGCGGTCTTTTCCTGCTCGTAACCCCGAAAGGGGGTAGGTTATGGCGGATGAAATACCGTTACGAGGGGAAAGAAAAACTACTTGCCCTGGGGAGCTACCCGGAAATCTCGCTTGCCGATGCGCGGGGGCGAAGAGATGAAGCACGTCGCCAAATTGCTAAAGGCATAGACCCCGGGGCGGTCCGAAAGGCCATGAAGCAGGCAGAGACCGCGGAAACAGAAACCTTTGAAGTGATTGCCCGGGAATGGCACGAAAAGTTTAAATTGAACTGGACAGACGGTCACGCCGAGACGACCATGAGACGATTGGAGCGCGATCTTTTCCCCTGGACCGGTGGGCGTCCGATCAATCAAATCAGGGCGCCTGAGCTTTTAACTGTCCTTCGTCGGATAGAAAGTCGAGGCGCTTTGGAAACGGCGCACAGGATCAGGACCATAGCCGGACAGGTTTTCCGGTATGCCATTGCGACAGGCCGTGCGGAGCGCGATCCGTCGGGCGATCTTCGGGGGGCCTTGCCGCAACCGGGAGAGAAGCACCATGCGGCGATTACGGACCCGAAAGAAGTCGCACCCCTTTTGCGGGCAATGGAAGGCTATCAGGGGCATTTTGTTACGAAGTGCGCCCTCATGCTTTCCCCGTTGTTTTTCGTGCGGCCCGGCGAGCTGAGACATGCAGAATGGGCGGAGGTTGATCTTGACGAAGCTGTCTGGAATATTCCGGCAAGCAAGATGAAGATGAAACAGCCTCATATTGTGCCGTTGTGCCGTCAGGCTGTGTCGATATTGGCCGAATTGAAAGAACTGACCGGAGCAAGCAAGTATGTTTTCCCGTCGGGGCGCACCTATGCAAGACCCATGAGTGAAAACGCCATCCTTGCCGCGCTGAGGCGCATGGGATACGACAAAGAAACCATGACTGGCCACGGCTTCCGGGCCATGGCTCGAACGATCCTTGACGAAGTGTTGAGCGTCAGGCCGGACTTGATCGAACATCAGCTTGCACATGCCGTTCGTGATCCGAACGGACGGGCATACAATCGGACGGCGCATCTTGCCGAACGTCGAAAGATGATGCAGGCATGGGCGGACTATCTGGACGGGTTATAGGCGGGGGCGAAGGTAATGCGATTGCGTGAATGAATTTCTTGGTGACAGCACCTTTTTACCACTGCCAACTTGCCGACGGAAAGCCGGCAAGTTGGCAGCTCTAAGGATATGATATCAAGGGTAAAAAGTCGAAAAATAAGTCGAAAAATAATCCTTGACATCTTCGTCCCCTGCGGTGTAACTGTATCGCAGGATGTCCGCAAAGGGACATTTTGTCGAATGCTATGAATATTGGAGGCCATTGCTGGCCAAAGAAATGGATCCGGATTTGTGTGCGGGTCCTGAAAAGGCAATCGATCCATGGCTTTTATTTCGGGCGGATGATCGATGGAGCTATAATGGACAATCTTATATTGTCCTGGTGAGACGAGTCGCCGTTTGTCAGACGGAGGCCTAAACGAATTAACCGCTCACAATCGTGTTGTGA
>JAXMLI010000115.1:0-21312 GCA_034368785.1 Smithellaceae bacterium
CATGTCCAGCTCCCGTTTCCGGAAGATCAGTTTGCCGGCTACCAGATCAACCGTCAGCACAGCGGGCTCATCGCGGATCAGATTCAGCATGAGGTTGCCGGAGTATGCCACGCTGCCCACCATGCCCCCCAGGAGCATGGACTGGTCCTGCCTGCTGGAGAAACGCTTCCAGTCAAACCAACGGAGGGATGATTCCTCAACCGCCACGGCCTCGGCCCGGGCAACGAGTCCCCGGTAATCCAGCGCAGGCTCGCCTTCGCCGTGGTATTGCAGAAGCGACGAGACCCGCCGCAGCATCGCCCTGATCAGCACATGAAAGGGAAGAGCGGCGTGGAGATGGTTATCAAATTTCAGGCGCAGGGGCGTTTGCAGGGTGAGCCTGACCTGGCGGACGGCATTTTCCAGACCATCGGACAGGTAGGGGAGAGTCAAATCATGTGCGAAAGAACCTTGACGTAACTTCCCGGTGAGGCTGGAATAAATGATACCATCATGGGCAGCCACTTCTTTCAATAAATACTTAGCCTTGCCTCCGGCTGTCTTTCTGCCAATACCCGTCTTCCCCATCTGGTCAAAGGCATAGATAAAATAAGGCAAATAGTCATTAGCGTTACCGAACAAGAGGAGGGAAAAGCCGAAAAACTCTCCCGCCGGGAATCGGGTTTTAAAATCTTCAGGCAGTTCTATAACATAGGGATGGGGAGGGGCGGCGATTCGTTTTCTGCCATCGCCGGAAATCCCCGGAGGGGTCTGTTCAAAGACGAGATAATAAACGCACCGCTGATTCAAGAGGCAATGGGCGCAATTCTGCAACTTCAGGGCGCAGGCGACCTTTTTCAGGGCCTGTCCAAAGGCGCCGCGAAATGTTGACCCCTTGTATTCGGGAAGTGCCGCGTCGTCCTGAAAGAGGATGGAAAATGAATATCTGCCGTACTGCATCTGTACCTCGGCTTCTTTGAATTCTATCTCATAGTATTTTGAAGAAGCTGCATTGTACCGATTCGGTAAAGAAAAGAAAGATCAGCAACGTGGAATCACGCTCAATGCCTTGGTAGGGTATCCAGCAAAACCTCTCTTAATGACAAAGATCGCTCAGGAGATATTTATGAATGATTATGGAGCGCGGCGCAGATGTGTGCCATGTAGCCGAAAGGTGAGGATAATACAAGACCAATTTTGACGGGCCCGACGCCCGTCCCCCCGGCGGGAATATTCCCGCCGGGCTCTGGCGAGGCCGTGATGGACTAGGCGCCCGGCGGGGGCTGTTTCGGCGATATATCGAAAAGCCGCACAGGTTCCGCGAAGGTCTTCCAACCGTGATGCAGGCCCGCGGGGATGAAGTAGGCTTCGCCCGCCTCCATAATCCGGCGTTCTTCTCCTATCAACATTTCCAGCCGGCCCGCCAGGATCATGCCGCACTGGTCGAAGGGATGCCGGTGCCCGGGATCTTCCTTGTCGGGACCGATTTCCATGCAGACCATAATCAGGTTATCGCCGATTTCCGCCCTGCTTGTAATTCCCGGTCTGAACGGTTCCAGTTGGATGCTCTCCAGATTCCAGAAGGTCATAGGATTATCCTTTCGTTGGAAATATGGGGAATGAGGCGTCGCCTTGGCGTACGCCACAAGATTGGGAGAGGGCGATGGGAAGAAAGAGGGGGCAAGCGCCGGCGCCTACCCCCTTTATTTGCCAATGGTGCCGAAGCCGGGATTTGAACCCGGACAGGCGTACGCCCACTAGACCCTGAACCTAGCGCGTCTACCAATTCCGCCACTTCGGCATGGGCGCTATCTACAATCAAGAGGCGAGGGTTGTCAAGGAAAATGAGTTGGCATAAGGCCTCCTAAGTGCTATTCTACGCCGGCGAAAGAGAGCTTACCTCAGACCAGGCAGGGATATGCAGACCATCTACGGTATCGACAAGATTGGACCGGAACTACATGGGGGGTTAATTACCATCGGCAACTTCGACGGCATCCACCAGGGACACCGTCGCCTCTTGAACCATCTCGCGGAGGAGGCCCGCCGTGAGGGAACAACGGCCATTGTCATCACCTTTGATCCCCACCCGAAGATGCTGATCTATCCTGAAAAGCGACCATTTTACCTCCTTACGACCCTGGCGGAAAAGCTGACGCTGCTTGAGGATTGCGGCCTGGACGCCGTGATCGTAATACCCTTCAGCCTCGCCTATGCCCGCACAACTGCCCACGATTTCATCTGTAATTTTCTGTGGGGAAAATTACAGATCCGTGGAATCATTATCGGTCATGATTATACCTTTGGCAACCGCAAGGAGGGCAACGAGGCGCTTCTTCTGTCCTACGGGGGAAAACTTGGCTTCCGGGTGGAGGTTATCAATGCCTTTTCCGCGGGCGAAACCATCATCAGCAGCACCAGGATCAGGCAGGCCATTCTGAAGGGCGACATGGGGATCGCCCGCTCATTCCTCGGGCGGCCTTACAACATCGCAGGCAGAGTGGTGGAGGGGCATCATCGCGGCGCGGCCCTGGGATTCCCCACGGCCAATATCAAACCGGAAAAGGAGCTGATCCCGCCCGACGGGGTCTATGCCGTCTATGTCAAACTCGGAGGGGCAGAGATCGACGGGCTGATGAATATCGGGACCAACCCCACCTTTGGCGACGAGACGAGGTCCCTCGAGGTTTACCTCCTGGATTTCGATGCGAATATCTACGGCGAAAGGTTGGATGTATTTTTTATCGAGCGTATCCGTGGGGAGATAAAATTCCCCGGCGTGGAACAACTTAGGGAACAGATCCGGCTCGATGTAAAAACGGGACGGGAACTTCTGGGATGCTACCACCAAACAAAAACCAGCAGCCCTTCATTAATTGACGAACTCGTAAAAAGTCGGGAAACCTCACATTTTGTCATTCCCGCGTAGGCGGGAATCTAGTGAATTCAAGTAGTTCTGGATTCCCGCCTTCGCGGGAATGACGGTTTGGGTACTTTTTACGAGGTCGTCATTAATTGATTCTCCTTCAGCGGCGGGTATTTTGCTTTAGCTCCTGCTGAAAAAGACCTCGCCAATATATCCCTCGGCCTCACCTTTCGTGCGCTGGGTGTTGATGTATATCTGAACACCCTTTGTCGGCCCCTGTGGCACTCCGCCCTTTTCCTCCTGGAAGAGGGCCTGATAATCCTGCAGGATGTTCCTCTTTTCCTCGTACCACTGATCGAGTTTATCCGTTCTGTTTCTCATCACCACATAGCGGATCATGTTGCCCAAGGGCTGGGCGCTTGTTCCCGTCCAGTCTTTGGGTGACTTGTTATCCCAGATATAGCCCAGAACCGGCGTATTGAGCAGGGCGGGAAAGCCCGTCGGCGAAAAGGCAATATAGAACTGCAAGACCTGGTCGTCCGTTTCGGCCTTCCGCACATCGCCCCCCCGGGGCAGCTTTACCGCCTTCCACCGCCAGTTCAGGTAGGGATATTCCTGGAGATCCACCTTCACCTCCCGGCGGATGCCAAAGGCCGACTGGCCATCGCCAATGAGATGGACATAAAAGGCATTCCCCTCTTTCTGGAACTGCACCCTCGGGGTCCCTTCCTTTGTCTCCAGCTCCCAGCCACCTGGAACCCCGTTTTTCATGGCCTCGGTCCGGAATACCGCCACCGGCAGGGTGTCGTTGGTTGACGCCGCGGGAATTACAACCAGAAGCAGGAGCATTGCCGTCATCAGAATAATGCCGCCGGACGTCAGTCGAGACACAATCCGTGGTTTTTTCATGCAATCCTGCTCCCCGCGGAGGCACCCCGGTAGAGGGCCATAATTTCCGAACGGGTCAGTATCGCATCTACCCGGCTCACATGCTGAAGGATGTTTTCCCTGCCCCCTTCTTCCCGGTCTACGAGGACAACTGCCCGGTCGGTGACGAGGCCCGCCTCGCGGACCTTTTCGATGGCGGTGATCGTGGAGCCACCGGTGGTAATCACATCGTCAATGACGATCACCTTCTCCCCCGGCTGGATATTGCCTTCGATAGAGGATTTCGTTCCATGTCCCTTGGTTTCCTTGCGGACAATAAAAGACTTGATGGGCCTCCCCTCCTGGTATGAGATGAGGGAGAGGGCATTGGCAATGGGATCCGCCCCCAGGGTCAGACCGCCGGCCGCCGTCTCCTCGGCATCCCGGAGAAGATGGAAGAGGGTGTGACCGATCAGGTACATCCCTTCGGGATCAAGGCTGGTGGTTTTACAGTTGAAATAGTAGAAACTCGTCTTTCCCGAAACGAGCGTGAAGGGGGGATCTTCGCGGTAGCGAAAGGATTTTTGGAGGATCATCTCGGCCAGACGCCTCCTGATTTGCTGGTAGTCCATTTATGTCTCCTGTAAATTAATTTGTTCTCCGGACGTGACGGCGCGGTAAAAAATCCCCGCGCCCCCCTGGCGCTTCGCCCGCTCCCGGAGGCCCGGTCAAGGCCTTCCCGTAAGGATAAAAGGCGCCCAATAAAAGGGGGAATAGCCCTTGCGGATCAGGTCCAGCTGGGCCGACCGCAGAGAACCGGCCATGTCCTTCCCCTGCCCAAGCTCTCTGTAGAAATCGTCCATAAAAAAGGAGGTTTCCTTGTCCGCCACGTTCCAGAGGGTGGAAACCACGGAGTTGCTGCCCGCATAGAGAAAGGACCTGGTGAGTCCCACAATCTCGTTGCCCGTGTCGGATAATCCCAGCGCACTGCTGCAGGCGCTCATTATTACGGCCCGCCCGGGAAAACGGAGTTTGAAGATTTCCAACGCGGTAAGCCTGCCGTCATCCGGCCCCCCTCCGGGCGTGAGCAGCAGGCTCGATTTCAGGGGAGAGGCGGGAACAAACTGACCGTGGGTGGCGAAATGGACAACATCGTAGTTCCCCAGCTCTTTCCTGAGACGCGTCTTGGTGGCTTCCTTGCCCAGCAGCACCGTCGTGCCGCCAATCCTTTTTCTGATCATTTCTACCTCGAGCGCGGCGCTGGGCAGATCAAGCGAAACGTCGCCCAGGTCAGGGTTCCCCAGGGCAAGAATCTTCAGACGCGGCGTCATTTTCTTATCCATGACGTACTTCAGTACCCCGGCGCCGGGCAGATAAAAGATGGAAAAGCCGTCCGCCAGGTACCTGCCCCTGTTGCCAAGCGCCGCGAAAGGCAGATAATGGAGGAAATCATGAGGGACGAATCCGATCCTGTCGCCCGCCACAAAGGGAATAACGGGTTTCAGGAGGACATCGTATATCCTCTGGGAAAGTATGCCGGTGGTTTTATCATCCTTGCTTGTAATGGCCTCACGAAAGGACTGAACGAGGCCCCTTAGATCTTCCCTGGTAATTTTTATCCGCTCCAGATGCACCCGATCCTTAGTAAGCGCCCATACATAAAGAAGATTATCGGTGACGTAATAATCAAGCAGCGTGGTTTTTTCATCAAGAAGCGCCTGAATCGTCGCAGGATCGGGAGCCTGCACGGACAGGAGCGACGAGAGTTCCTCGTTTTCCTTCTTCAGCCGCAAGATCACGCCCCGGTAGGCCACCTCGTCCTTCTGCAACCGGTCCAGGAGTTTCTCGCCGCTCTCCTGGCCGCCCGGCCTGGCCAGTTGTTTCTTAATGCTGATGATCTCCCCGCCTACCTCCTCCTCCTCTTTCAGGAGGGCCTCCTCGGCGGGGTTGCGGCTCAGATCCTTTCCCGCCAGCAGATCCACCAGAATCCGCGATTTCGCCTGTTCGGCAATGGTAAGCGCGCCCTGGTAATCGCCCTCCCTGGCCAGCAGCTCGATGAGCGAGTCATAAACCACCTGTCTGTTAGACAGATAGGTCTCCTTAAGGACATCAATGGCCAGGCTCCCCCTCTGGCCCTCGATGACGGCGATGGCCTCCCGCAGCATACCGGCGGCCCGGACGTTGTCCCCGAAGCCGATATGATACCGCGAAAGAATGTATTTGGCCCATACCTGATAAAAGGGGAAACGGTACTTATCGGCCATTTCGTTCATTTGTTCCGCAGCTTTTCTGCCTTCGGTGATGTTTTGCTCGAGAATATTCACGAGGTTAAGGAAAAAGAGGCTGTCTATCTCCCCCACCCGGTAGCCCGACTTGCGGGCAAGTTCCCGAGACAGGGTCAGATGACGGCGCGCCCCTTCCCCGTTGCCCCGGATACCATCGGCGAGTCCCAGAAAGTTGTAAACATTGGCCTCCATAATCTCAAAGACCAGCTCCGGGGTGAAGCGCCCTATTTTCGTCTGCCGTATCTCCCGGTTCAACGTCAGAACCTGATTCAGATGGTTGCCCCCTTCGGCAATGCCCTTCCCGATCGCCTCGATCATCGCCTTATCGAAATCGAGCATGGTATACATTTTAGACATCCGAGGCACGAAGTCTGCCAGGATGACGGTAATGCCGTACTCAAGCTCCGTATCCCTCCTCAGCATGTGGAGATTGAAGTCCGCCCGGAAATCCCTGTTTGCGGCAAAGGCCTGCTTGAAATAAATCATGGCCCTGGCATAATCGCCGTTCAAGAGAAAATAATGCCCGTAATTATAATCCACAAAGGCCCTCATGGGGGATACCGTCCAGGCCTTTTCCCTGTCCCGGATGACGTCATAGGCCGCCTGGGGGCTGCCGAATTCATAGAGGGCGAAGATCTTCCGGTTCGTGACGGTGCCCTCGCCGGTGAGATCATTTCTTTTGCGGAATTCCTCGATGGAACGGTCAAAAAAATGAATGGCCTTCACCCCGTCGCCCATCGATTCGAAGTGCAACCCGACGGTCATGAAGATGTAGGGAATGGCCCAGTCCATGGTCATGCTGGCGCCCCGCAGATGGCCCACCAGTTTTTCCGGTATCGCCTGATCGTAAGGCCCCGTCAGTTCGATCCGGGACATCGAGGCCGGGGGTGAAGGAAGATGGTCCATCATGGCCGCACAGCCGCCGAGCGCAAGAACAACGAACAGGGAAACTCCCAAAAGAAGCTTCCGCGAAAACTTATTTTCCATCATCCTCTCCCTGCCGGGGAAAATAACCCGCATCAATTCGCTTTCAGGACATACCTGATCGGTACGTCCACCATCATATCAACGGGCTTCGGCCCGACCCTGCCCGGCTCGAAGCGCCATGATCTGACCGCTTCCAGGGCCGCCTGATCAAGCATAACGTAACCGGACGTCTTTTTCAGCTTAATATTGCCTATGATACCTGTGGCGAGGACCTCCACGGCCAGGACAACCACCCCCTCATAACCCCTTTGACGGGCCAGTGAAGGGTAAATGGGCGCGCCATTTTCCCTCCCGGACAGTGGCAATGTCCGCGCCTCCGCCTTATTGCCCGCATCAGAGGGCAAGGCCGACGTCTGTCTTGTCATCCCGTCTGCAACCGGTTCCCTCGCCCCCGTTTTATTATCGACAAGGGTCCCCTGAGAGGAGAAGCCGGAAGCGGCTGACTTGGCATATTTCTCCTGCGCCGTGGCAATCATGTTTCCCCCCGCCTTCCCGGCGTTCTCGTTCGGGGCAGGGGAAGGGAGTCCCGCCCCTGATGCCGGAAGGACCGTTTGCAGAGCGCCCCCGGCTGCCGACCCGGCAACAGCAGGCATCACCTTTACCGCCACGGATGCCGCTTCCCTGGGGGTCTGGAAACCGGCGTTTGCCCCTGGTGCCGGTTTCAAAGAGGCCGTTTCATTCATCGCCGATTGATATGGCGCAGGCTTCTCCTTCACGGCAACCGCGGCAGGGGGCTGGAGTGGGGGTGCTTCCGGTTGCCTGGGCTTCTCAGGAAGCGGTTTCCCCCGGACAGGTGTTTCGGCCGTCTCCTCAGGTTCGGTAGGATGGATTGCCGCGGGCGCCGTCACCGCTGATGCCATTTCTGTCATCAGCAGCACAACCGCCTTAGTCTCTTCTGCGGATGTTTGCCCGGTTTCCGATTCCCTCGGGACCATTCCGGACAGACTGTTTCTTGCCACCGGGGCCACCGATTTTCCGGCCCTCCCCTGCATCCGCTCCCCGGCAAACGCCTGGGAGGGCAAGTGAATCCAGGTGACGGGCGGTTGCCGGTCCTCCTTCTGCCGGTTGGACAAGGAGACGTCTGAGGTGCCGAGGAGGATCATCACCAAAGACAGCAATCCGTGAAAGACGAGGGAAAAAGCGGCCGCCCCGATAATTTCCCGATTTATTTCACGATGACGGATCAGCGCTGACTCCCGGTGAGGCGATATCCCGGCATCGCTCCCCTCAAGCTGCCCGAGTTTCATTGAACTGTCCAATCCGTTCATGATCGCCTGATCCCTGTTGCCATCGAGAGCTTATTTGCCCCGCTCTTTCCTCAGCTGGTCGATTATGACGACTTCGTAAAAAGTCCGGATGCTGCGTTGCACTGCATCCTTCGTCACTGCGGCGTCTTCCGGGGACACGTTCCGATCCCTTCGGGCTTCCGGAACAAGTCCCCGACGCCTCATTCCTCAGGATTTGCGCGCCGTGCCTGCGGCCGTTTTACAAAGCCGTCCTAAATTCAAGGCTTTACGACTTTTGACGAGAGCATCGATTATCTTCACGGCCGCTACCCCATCCCGGGCATACAGGGCGCCCAGCGACTGGGCATAGGCCGGGGTCACCACCGCTCCCCCCAGCACAAAGGGGCATTTAATCCCTTCCAGGCGGGCCTGCTCAATGACCTCTTTCATGCCTGTCATCGTCGTGGTCATCAGAGCCGAGAGTCCAACCAGATCGGGATTATGCTCCCTGATCGCGGCCATGACCGTCCCGGCGGGGACATCCTTGCCCAGATCGATCACCCTGTGTCCCGCATTTCTCACAAGCAGCGCGACAATATTTTTCCCGATGTCATGGATATCCCCGCGCACCGTGGCAAGGACGATCGTTCCGCCGTCAGAGGAATGGCGATCAGCCCGGAGGAGTCCCTCGAGTCTCCCGATCCCGTCCTTCATGGCCTCTGCGCTCGCGATCAGCTGGGGCAGGAAAAAGACCTTATCCTCGAAGAGTTCTCCCACCCGCCCGATGGCCTTCATCATTACCTGATCCATCAGCTCGGCGGCGGGCGCCCCCGCGGCCAGCGCGTCGTTGATGAGGGGAATTATCTCCTCCCTGCTTCCCTCCAGGATGGCCTTGAATATCTTTTCCTGGGGCGTATGGATCGGGGGGAAGGCATCCCTCGCCTCCTCGCTCTTGCCGGCCAACCGGGCGATATACGCCCTGGCCTTATCGTCCCTGTTGGTCAGCACATCGCCGGCCAGTTTGATCTGCATCAGCTCAAGGCTTGCCGGATTGGCGATAACCATGGTCAAACCCATCGCCTGAGCCATGGCCAGATAGGCGCTGTTCAGCCAGGGCCGCCCGGGCATCCCGAAGGAGACATTGGTCAGGCCCATCAGGCTCGCGCATTTGAACTTGTCGTGACACCACCGGACCACTTTGAGGGCCTCGCCGGCGAGTTCCGGATTTGTGGCGACGGTCATCACCAGGGCATCAACGATGATGTCGCTTTTCGCGTAGCCAAACGCCCGGGCCCGGGCAAAAATCTCCCTTATTATTTTTTCCCGTTCCGCTGCCCCCGTGGGAATCCCCTTGCCCGTGAGGGGGAGGATGATGATCATGGCCCCGTAACGGGCGGCCAGGGGAAGGATTCTGGTGATTTTTTCTTCTTCCAGGGAGATGGAATTGATCAGCGCCCGGCCCGGGTAGAAACGCAGAGCCGCTTCGATGGCCGAGGGATCACTGGAATCAATCACCAGGGGCAGGTCCACGGAGCTGGCAATGCCGTAAATGGCCTGTTTCAGGGTTCGGGTCTCATCGATGCCGGGAACCCCGATGTTCACATCCAGGAGATCAGCCCCGTCGGCTTTCTGAATTCTGGCCATCTTGCGGACCAGGGACATCTTCCCAGCCAGGAGCTCTTCCTGCAGGTCCTTCTTGCCGGTAGGGTTTATCCGCTCGCCTACGATCAAAAGCGGCTGGTCAAGTCCGATAAGCTGATGCCTTCTGGCGGAAGAAATGGCGCCCAGCGAAGTTCTCCGGGGACTGACGGGCGCCAGGCCGGCGAGGCTTTTCTTCAGTTCCCGGATATGATCCGGGGTAGTGCCGCAGCAACCGCCCAGGATGTTAACCCCGGCGGCGACCAGATCACGGGCGAAAAAACTGAATTCCCCGGGGGTCATGGGGAAGATGGTCTTCCCTTCACTCAGAATTGGCATCCCCGCATTGGGCTTGGCCGCGAGCGGCACCGTCGCGTATGGCTTCATGGCGGCGATATAGCCCGTCATCGTTTCCGGTCCGGCGGAACAGTTGCAGCCCACCGCGTCGGCGCCCAGAGATTGCAGCGTGATCAGGGCCGTCACCGGATCGGCGCCGCCCAGGGTCCGGCCGTTTTTCTCCAGGGTCATGGTCACGATGGTGTAATGATCGCAAAGCTCCTTCACCGCCAGGAGGGCCGCCCGGGCCTCCTGGATGTCTATCATGGTTTCCAGGGCGAAAAGATCAACCCCGCCTTCCAGGAGGCCCCGAACCTGCTCCTTGAAGGCCTCTACCGCCTCTTCGAAGGGGAGAGGGCCGAAGGGTTCAACGAAAAGGCCCGTCGGTCCGATACTGCCGCCTACGAGGGTATCCCTCCCGACGGACCGCCTGGCGAGGATGGCCAGTTCCCGGTTTATCTCTCTTGACCGGTCAATCTTGTACTGGCCCAGCTTAAAGGGGTTGGCGCCGAAGCTGGCCGTATAGACAATCCGTGATCCCGCCCGGCTGTAGGCGCGATGGATTTCCTGCAGAATGGCGGGGTTTTCCAGGCACCAGACCTCCGGGCAGACCCCGGCGGGCATCCCCTGTTTCTGTAGTTCCGTGCCGCTCGCGCCATCAAGGAGCAGGACTTCACTTTTCAGCCAGCTGTTTATGGTCCGTTTGCGATCCATATCTTTCTCTTCGGTTTGATTATTGCCGGTACATATCAATCATGGTTTCGGCGATTTTGCCGCCCATTTCGCTGGTGCTGAGCCGGATGGATCCTTCGGAGTAGATGTCTTGGGTCCGGAATCCCCCTTTGAGCACCCCCCGGACGGCCTGACTGATCAGGTCGGCGTCTTTTTTCATCCCGCAGGAATGATCGAGCATCATCGCCGCAGAGAGGATCGTTCCCAGGGGGTTGGCGATGCCCTGGCCGGCAATGTCCGGCGCGGAGCCGTGAATCGGCTCGTACATGGCATATCTATTGCCGATGCTCGCCGAGGGCAAAAGCCCGATGGAGCCACAGAGCATGGATGCCTCGTCGCTCAGAATATCCCCAAACATGTTGGAGGTTACGATCACATCGAACTGGCGGGGATTGCGGATAAGCTGCATGGCGCAATTATCCACGTACATGTGAGCTATTTCCACCTCCGGGTAGTCCCTGCCAACCTCGGTGACCACATCCCGCCAAAGCTGAGAAACCTCCAGGACATTGGCCTTGTCCACCGAAAGGAGCCGCCTCCGACGTTTAGCCGCCAGATTAAAACCCACCCGGGCGATCCTTTCGATCTCATCTTCACTGTAGGTCATCGTGTTGATCCCCACCCGGCGGCCATTTTCGAGCCGGACGCCCCGGGGCTGGCCGAAATAGGCATCGCCGGTCAGTTCCCGGACAATGATGATGTCAATATTTTTCACCAGTTCGGGCCTCAGTGGTGAACTGGCGATGAGTTCCTCATAAACGAGGGTTGGCCTGAGGTTGGCAAAGAGGCCGAGTTCCCGCCGGAGTCCCAGGAGGGCCCGTTCGGGTCTCAATTCAAAGGCCAGGGATTCCCACTTCGGTCCCCCGACGGCGCCCAAGAGTACGGCATCGCTCTGAAGGGCGAGATTCAGGCTCTCCCCGGGAAACGGCTCTCCCTGGCGGTCATAGGCCGCGCCGCCAATCAGCCCTTCCCGCAAATCGAAGGAAACGCCTGTGTTCGAGGATACCACCGCAAGTACTTTAACCGCTTCGGCGATGATTTCCGGGCCGATCCCGTCACCGGGAAAGAGGGCGATCTGGAATTTATTTTTTCCCGTCATGGGTGGTTTCCTTTCGCTTGGTCATGTATTTCATCAATCCCCCCGCCTCAATCAGCTCCTGCATGAAGGGAGGAATCGGACTGGTTTTGATCTCGATCATTCCCAGGCTGATCAGTCCCGTATCGCCGTCAATTTCTATCTCCTGTCCATCGTTCACGGCCTGCCACAGGTCGGGCGCCTCGAAGATAGGCAGGCCCATATTGAAGGCGTTGCGGTAAAATATTCGGGCGAAACTCCGGGCGATCACGCAGGAAATGCCCGCGGCCTTGATGGCGATCGGGGCGTGTTCCCGGGAGGAACCGCAGCCGAAGTTTTCCCCGGCCACGATTATATCACCCGCTTTAAGCTTCGAGACGAACAGGGGGTCCGCGTCTTCCATGCAGTGCCTGGCCAGAATGGCCGGGTCCGAGGTGGTAAGATAGCGGGCGGGAATGATCACGTCGGTGTCGATATTATCACCGAATTTCCAGGCTTTTCCTTTGAAGCGCATATATTCTTCCTTTTTTTTAGTAGTCGCCGCCCTCGTGGCGGCCTCGTCGGGGTGAATAATTATTCGCCCCTACACGCCCACCTGAGCTTTACCCATAAGTCCCGCTGGACACGGTAGAAAGGTAGAAATGTAGGGTGCGTTAGGCGGCTTTTTGCCGTAACGCACCGGATAATTTGGTGCGTTACGCTCCGCTAACGCACCCTACAACTTGTGCCTCGCGTGTCCAGCAATATTTGTGTCCAACGATCAGCACGCCCACAAGGGGCTATGCTACAGACGGAGCCAGCAGAATTACAGTTCCTCCGGCGAGGCGATTCTTCCCAAGACTGCCGAGGCGGCGGCGATGGCCGGGTTGGACAGATAGACCTCACTGCCGATATGACCCATCCGGCCCACAAAATTTCTGTTGGTAGTGGCTACCGCGCGTTCCCCTTCCGCCAGGATGCCCATATGCCCGCCCAGACAGGGCCCGCAGGTGGGCGTACTGATCGCCGCTTTCGCCTCCAGGAATACCTCGAATAGGCCTTCCCGCATGGCGGTCCGGTAGATCTCCTGGGTGGCGGGGATGATGATCAACCGGACGTATGGGGCGACCTGCCGGCCCTTCAGCACTGCCGCGGCAACGCGGAGGTCTTCTATCCGGCCGTTGGTGCAGGAACCGATCACCACCTGGTCTATCTTGACCTCTCCGGCCTTGCTGATATCCCGGACATTGGAGGGCAGGTGGGGAAAGGCCACCTGGGGTTCCAGGGTTCCCAGGTCTATTTCAATCACATGGGAATACTCGGCGTCCCGGTCGGAATCCAGAAAGACATATTCCCTCTTGGCCCGTGGCGCCACATAGGAGCGGGTTATCTCATCGGGAATAAAGATGCCGTTTTTGGCTCCTGCCTCCACGGCCATGTTGGAGATGGTCAGCCGGTCGGCCATAGAAAGGGAGGAAACTCCCTCGCCGGCGAACTCCAGCGCCCGGTACAGGGCGCCGTCCACGCCGATCAGGCCGATGAGATAGAGGATCACGTCCTTGCCGGAGACCCATTTACCCGGTTTCCCCGTGAGGATGATCTTCATGGTCTCGGGAACCTTGAACCAGGCCTCGCCGGTGAGCATGGCCGCGGCCAGGTCGGTGCTGCCGACGCCGGTGGCGAAGGCGCCCAGGGCGCCGTAGGTGCAGGTGTGACTGTCGGCGCCGATGATCAGGTCCCCTGGGAGGACAATGCCCTGCTCGGGCAGGAGGGCATGCTCAATCCCCACCTCGCCCACTTCAAAATAGTGGGTTATTTCCTGCTCCCGGGCAAAATCACGCATGGTCTTGCAGAGCTTGGCGGAGTTGATGTCCTTGTTCGGCGTAAAATGATCGGGAGTCAGGACCACCTTGTCCCGGTCGAATACCCGCACCCCGCCCGCCTTTCTGAATTCGTCAATGGCCAGGGGCGCCGTGACGTCGTTTCCCAGGGCGATATCCACCCGCGCCATAATCAGCATGCCCGGGTGTACCTGATCGTACCCCGTGTGCCGGCTTAAAATCTTTTCCGTAATTGTCATCCCCATGATTAATCTCCTTTTTAGGGGTCAGGTCTCAACTCTTGACATTAGACTGTCTACAACTTTAACCTTAAGCCTATCATTAATGTCAAGTTTCGAGATCTGACTCCTTTTGCCCTATTTGATCTCCTTAATTAGGTGTTTAGGCTGTAGGTTTTTAGTCTTTTAGTCTAGCAGCTTACAGCCTATCTACCTACCTACAGCCTAAACAACCTGAATGGCGCTACCCTTACATGATTGTCCCTGATTATTCAATCTTAACCTGCCGTGGTCTCCGCGGTCAGAAATTTCAGCCGGTTCAGGGCATTTATGTAGGCCTTCGCCGAGGCGACGATAATATCGGGATGGGCGCCCCGGCCCACGACACTCCGGCCGTTGTAGCGCAGTTGCACCATCGCCTCTCCCTGCGCGTCGGTTCCGCCCGTGACGGCATTCACCGCGTATTTAAGCAGGTGGTAATTGGTCCCCGTAATCTTCCGGATCGCGGCGAAGGTCGCGTCAACGGGACCGACGCCGAAGCCGGCATCCTGGATGATCTCGCCTCCCACATCGAGCTGCATCGTTGCCGTCGGGACCGCCACGTTCCCGCTTACCACGTTCAAATAGACGAGTTTGTAGTGGTCTTCCTGCTGGTAGATCTCTTCATAGACCATGATCTCCAGGTCCTCATCGAAGACCTCTTTCTTGAGGTCAGCCAGTTCCTTGAACCGGGCAAAGACCTTGTTCAGATCCTCTTTGGACAGGTTGTAACCCATCTTTTTCAGATGCTCCGAAACACTGTGACGTCCCGAATGTTTGCCGAGGACAAGATGAGTCTCGGCAATCCCGACCGACTGAGGGGTCATGATCTCATAGGTGGATTTTTCCTTGATCAACCCGTCCTGGTGAATCCCCGATTCGTGGGCAAAGGCGTTCGCGCCCACAATCGCCTTGTTGGGCTGGACGGCGATGCCGGTGATCAGGGTCAAGAGCCGGGAGGTCTGGTAAAGATACTCGGTCTTTATGCCCGTCCCGAGACCTAAAAAATCCCTTCTGGTCTGGAGCGCCATGACAATCTCTTCCAGGGCGGCATTTCCCGCCCGCTCGCCGATGCCGTTGATCGTGCATTCGACCTGACGGGCGCCGTTTCTTACGGCGGCCAGGGAATTGGCCACGGCCAGGCCCAGGTCATTGTGGCAATGGACAGACACAACCGCGTCATGGATATTGGGCACTCGATCGAAAAGGTAAGCGATCAGAGCCCCGAATTCCTCAGGAATGGCATAGCCGACCGTATCGGGGATGTTGACCGTGGCTGCCCCCTCGCGAATCACCGCCTCCACCATCTCCGCCAGATAGGCCCGGTCGGTCCTGGTGGCGTCCATCGGGGAGAATTCCACATCGGGGGTAAGCTGGCGGGCATGGCGGACCGCCTCGCGGGCTTCCCGGAGGACCTGTTCCCTGGTTTTTTTCAGCTGATATTTCAGATGGATGTCCGACGAAGAGATGAAGGTGTGGATCCTGGGCCGGGCCGCCTCGGCGATCGCTTCCCAGGCCCGGTCTATATCGGCCGGATTGGCCCGGGCCAGGGCGGCCACCCGGGCCTTTTTAAGTTCCCGGGCGATCTGTCGGACCGCGAGGAATTCCCCTTCCGAGGCGACGGGAAAACCGGCCTCGATAACATCGACGCCGAGCTTCTCCAACTGTCTGGCCAGACGGAGTTTCTCCTCCAGGTTCATGCTGGCCCCCGGGGACTGCTCCCCGTCCCTCAGGGTGGTATCAAATATGATTATTCCGTCTTCCGTGCTTTTCATGATCTCTTCCTCCTCTTCCAAAAATAAAAAAGGCCAGGGGCTTGCCGCCCCTGGCCTTTCGTTTTGATTTCTTGTTTAATCAGCTAACTAAAGAGCATAAGCGACCGGTATATGCCAAGGCAAAGGAGGGCGAGAGCCAGCAGGCTCGCTGACACGCGGAACTGATTGTCCATGCCGGTAACGGTTGTCTTCATCTTTTTAGAAATCCTGATAAGTGTGCTTAACCTGGCGAGCTGATACCCCAGTTGGATATATCCTGTCAAGCGGAAAATCCGCTTTCAATCAGGAACGTGTTCACAATTGGCCGCGCGTCTGTTTAACGTTGTGGTTCAATCTGCAGATTGAACCAGCGGAGTGGCACAATGGCCGTTTTCGCAGGGCCTGGTCCCTCCCCTTCAAGGGGAGGAATCAGGCAGTGCTCCTCCTAAGGCCTTCCCTTTAGGGGGAGTAACAAAAACCGAACCAAAGGTAGTATTTATGGATGATGCAAAAGCTGGACATTGCTGTTTTTTCCCGCAAGAAAACCATAATGCCCAACTGGATACCAGGTAGTCAATTGGACAGCCCGCGCATGGATATTTATTATCCAGCGGCAAGTCCTTTCGGACGGGAAATGTTTGTTTGTTCTGAAAGAATCATTATGATAACGCCATACTGGCTGTATGTTTCACGCTTGGCTTTTCTGGCATGGTTACTGCTTGCGATAGGACAGCATTTACGACTCATGACTAACATTATCCAAATCAAGGGAGACCATATGGGAAAGATTAAATTTCATAACAGAGGCTTTACGTCCATGCTCACGGCTTTCAGCTTTGCCGTCATGTCCATCTCGGGCGTGTTACTGTTCATTGTACCCCAGGGCAGGATCGCCGAGTGGACAGATTGGCGGATGCTGGGGCTAACCAAAACCGACTGGGGCAACATCCATATCACCACGAGCCTGCTGTTCCTTATCGCGGGCATCATCCACACCTGGTACAACTGGGGGGCGCTGATAAAATACCTTTCTCGTAAGCGGGAGGAGGGACTGGCCCTGAAGACGGAGACGGTTGTTTCGGTTATCCTGGTGCTATTTTTTGTCCTCGGGGCGATTTACAAGCTTCCGCCCCTTTCTTCCGTCCTTACCTTGAACAGCTACATAAAAAATATGTGGATTATCAATAAAGATTACGAGCCCCCCCTCAGTCATGCCGAATTACTGACCTTGAAATCGTTCTCGAAAAAGTTGAATATCGATCTTACTCGGGCGACGGAAGAGCTGAATAAAAATGGAATAAATTTTAAGGAAACGGAATCACTCGGCCTGATCGCGAAAAATCACGGTCTCTCTCCCGTGCAGGTATACCAGTTTATCAAGCAATTAGAGGGAAGCGCTACGGTTACGGGTGCGATGGGTGAAGTGAAAAGCGGCGGATTGCAGACTCCCGTCGTTTCTGCCGCAAAACCGACCACAGTAACGCCAGCGTCGGAGAAACAAGCCGCCAAAACGCAGGCAGCGCTGGAAAAACAACAGCTTTACACGGAAGAACTGGTAGATGAGCGATTCGAGGGTCGGGGCATGGGCCGCAAAACACTGGCCATGATCTGCGAGGAAAACGGTCTGGACCTGGCGCTGGCCCGGAAAAAACTTGCCGCTCGCCAACTGGTGATGAAGGATGACGAAACCCTCAAGGAGGCCGCTACGAGATTCAGCAGCGCCCCCATGGAGATTATGAAGGTTATTCTGGTGGGGGAACCGGTAAAAAAATAGTAGGGAAGGTGTTATTTTGCACTTGAAGCGGGCATCCTGCCTGCCCGGGGTCAGGCGAGACGCCTGCCCTATTGGGTATGAATCATCATTAATTTGTCAGGCGTCTTGCCTGTCAAATTTTCTGTCTGATTAATTACGAGGGGGGGAAAATATCAAAGGCCGTCGCATTTCTACTCCGGATACCCCCGGAAACTCGCGGCGGTCCCGGCCGGGTCGAGCAACTGCCGGTCCCGGGCGACAAGCTGTCCGGCCAGCTCCAGCAAAGCGCGGTAGAAACCGCCCAGGCCGGCCTCGTCACATCTGGCCAGAAGCTGAGGCAACCAATCCAAGTGCTGGACCAGGAAGGTGGCCTGGGCGTCCTGGTCGGCCTCTTCCACCAGCAGGGACATGATTTCCAGTTCCACTGAGAGGTGATCGGGCGTGGCCTGGATTTCCGGGGATAATTCAATCCCCAACTGGCTCATGATGTCTCTCAGGTGACTGGCCGCATCGCCGCCCAGCCAGCCTGTTTCAGACATGAAGGGCAATTCGGCTGAGCTGTCCAGGGTCCAGGGTTTATAAATCGATTCCACGAGCCATATTCCCAGGCCATTGGGCAGGAAAAAAGCCTGAAGGTATTCTTCGGCAAGGTCAGCGGGCGTTATGGCCGGTTCGAGCAGAGACTCCGGCGCCTTAAACGGGCATCCCAATTGCACCATTGCTTCCGAGAGTTCCTTCGCCCAGTCTCCCGAGGTCAGACGGGCCAGGTCCCCCGCTTGAGATGGTGGGGCAAGGGCCTCCGCCAGGAGAGCGTAGGCCCTTGCCCGATGCTCATTGCCAACTATTGTGGCCGTCATACCTTTTTGATCTCAACCACCACCTCATGCATCATGGCATGGCCCACAAGCGGTTCCGTCATGAAGGGAACAAAATCATTGGCACTGATGCCGTAGCCATCCGCGTTGGGCTGGAAGGGCGAGAAGGTCCCGTAGCCGGCCGGGAGGTAGGCGGCCTCGGGATGGAGACGGTTCGTCACCTTCACCTTGACCTTCTGGCTGGCCAGCTTGGAAGTTACCAGCACCGTATCCCCGTCCTTTATCCCCAAGACCTTTGCCCGTTCCGCATTGAGCCAGAGACGTTCGGCATCGTAGTCTTTGCTGATCTGCTGGAGATAGGGAATGCTCACCGTTGCCGAATGGGAATGGTAGCCCTGTTTACCGTGGATCAACCGGAAACTGGCCGGGTTTTTCCGGTCAGGTTCCACCAAAGGTGCCTCCCATACCGGGCAAGGAGCGAATCCATTGTCAGCCAGTCGCTTGGAGAAGAAGTCCACCTTTTTGGAGGCGGTGGTAAAGGGCGGCACCGCCGGTACCTCGACGGCCTCCAGCAGGAGGGAACCCTTTTCCTTCAGGGTCGCCAGGGAGACCTTCAGGGGCGCAATCTGCGCTTCGTTCAGTTCATCGAGGGTGAAGTTGAAGAATTTACCATGGCCGAGGCGGGTGGCCAGGTCCGTGAGGATCTCGGGATAGGTTCTGGTCAGGGGGTGAAGTTTCGGCACCGCCGCTACCCTGGTGGCAATGGCGGGCCGCCGGCCGCCGTATCCCTCCACGACCTCCTCGCGCTCCAGGAAGGAGACCTCCGGGAGGATATGGGTGGCCGCCATCCCCGTTTCCCTCAGGTGGGTGTCAATAACCACAAGCAGGTCCAGGCTCCGGTAACCTTCCACCATGTGTTTGCGGTCGGGGAAATTCCGCACCGGATTGTGATGCCAGATGATCCCCGCCTTGACCTTGCCTTCCTTGGCCTTTTTCGCCAGCACATGAGGCAGGCCATGGGAAGTGCCCAGGGGGAACTCACCCTTGACACCCACGCCGTCAGAGCGGGGGATCGTCGGCCGGGGCGGCGCGGGATGTTTTTCCTTGTCCAGGCTCCCGAAGCGAACGCCCGGGAAATAGGTGAGGCCACCGGGGGCGCCCGGATTGCCCAGGAGGGCGTTCAGGAGTCCCACGGCACGGGCGGTCTGGGTGCTGTTGATATAGTTGGTGCCAAAGGCCCCCTTCCAGGAAGGATCAATATGGCAATTCGGTCGTACGGCCGCCATTTCCCGGGCCATCCGCCTGATCGTCTCCGCCGGGATGTCCGTTAGAGGCGCCGCCCACTCGGGGGTAAAGGGCCTGTTGGCCGCCACGAATTCCTCAAATCCGTTGGCCTGGGTCTTGATGAATTCCTTGTCGTAAAGCTCCTCGGTGATCAACACGTTGGACATGGCCAAAACCAGGGCCAGATCGGCGCCGGGGCGGATGGGTATCCATTCCGAGGCAATGGCCGCCGTGGCGTTGAGCCGGGGATCGACGCAGACCACCTTGGTTCCTTTGGCAATGGCGGCCATGAGGCCGGTCGCCTGGGAGGTTCTGATGCCCTCGCCGTAATTACGGCCGATGCAGAGGATGTATTTCGCGCCGCCCATATCCGTGCCGGGAGTCCAGCCGAAGGTTTCGGAGAAGCCCCGGGTGAGGGAGGTGTTACAGGCCGCGTTATGGGTGCAGACCGTGGGAGAACCAATGGAATCCATGAAGCGCTGGCCATAGAAGACCCCGGTCTGCCTGGGGTTGTGGGCATAGAAAACCGCGGAAGGGCCCGCTGTATCGAGAATATTTTTCAGTTTGGTCGCGATATCGGCCATCGCCTCGTCCCAGGACAGGGGTATAAACCGGTCGCCAACGCGCTTGAGCGGCACGGTCACCCGGTTGGGATCGTAGAGCCAGCTGATGCCGCCGTGGGCGCGGGCGCAGAGTTTCCCGCGGCTGCGGGGATGATCCGCGTGACCGGTAACCTTCCAGACCCGGCCGGCCTTTACATGCACCCAAATGCCACAATGGCTGGAGCAGGCATTGCACATGGAGGGGACCCTCTTAACCGGCGCCACGGCCTGGGCTTGGACCCATTTGTTCATGTCGAAAAGGGGACTCGCCGCGATCACTGCGCCGGTCGCCGTCATACCTTTTATAAACGTGCGCCTTGTATAATTCTTCACCGTATACCTCCCTGTTCGTTAGGATCTGTCGTCGTTTATGCCGGAAGCTTGTAAACGCCTGGCTTGGCCCGCAGCGCCTGCAGGACCCCTAGCCCGCCATGGGCCTCTTTTCCATAAAGTCCCGCGTCAGGAGCGGTCTTCTGCAACTGACCGGCCCTTTTCTCGCCCTCGGCAAGCATGGCCGTCCGGTCGCCGAATTTCAGGGCATTGGTAATGCAGGTATCCACGCAGGCCGGGGGACGGTTTGCCTCCACCAGGTCGGGGCAGCCTGCGCAGCGGACGGATTTGCCGTCTTTGATCTTGGGAACCCCGTAGGGGCAGGCGCTTACGCACTGTCCGCACCCGATGCACTTCTCCACATCGTAGTATGTGAAATCGCTCTTCCCCTTGGTGATGGCGTTAACAGGACAGGTCTCCACACAGAGGGGTTTGCCGCAGTGATTGCAGCTCTTGCGGACCAGGCTGTAGGTCGTAGCGGGGTATTGTCCCTGCTCTACACCGGTGAACTGGATGTAAACCTGCTCCGGTTTCAAGCCGTTCTGCATCTGGCACGCCACCCTACAGGCCTGGCATTCGACACATAAACTGGTATCCATGTACATCGCTTTTCTTGACAAGGCAGCACCTCCAAAATAATATTTGAACAACGGCAGAGGTCCGTTGATCTTCCGGGAACCACGTCTATCACAGCGCAAACTGCTGC
>JAXMLI010000116.1:0-6619 GCA_034368785.1 Smithellaceae bacterium
TGACGATTCCAATATGTCCATCTATCTCCAATGTTACATTTCCCTGTCCCATATGTGCCTCCTCATAAGATCATTCAAAATAGGTCAGGCGTCCCGCCTGACTCCCGAATCATATTCAACAGGTCAATAGGTCAAGCATCCTGCTTGACCGGGCTGGACCGGGCAGGCAAGATGCCTGCCCTATTTTCAGGTGAAAATAAAATCCGGCCACGACGGAGCGTGGCCCTCCGGAGAAACCTCACACCCGAACGGTAACCGCCGCGGGCAGGCGGCGGGCCAGGATATCCGCCGCCTCGGCCACCATCTCTTCCAGTACCTGCCGGGCCGGTTTTATCTCCTTGATCAGGCCCGAGATCTGGCCGGCGAGTCCTCCCACGTACTCCTCACGGCCGGCCTCGATAAAACCGTACATCAAGGCCGAGGAGATGAGGACCTGGGTGGGAAAGGGCAGCGGTTCCAGGCCGGATTTATCCCAGAGATCATGAAACATGTTGTAGCTTCCCCGCAGGGTCTTGCCCGTATAGGCCCGGCTCACCCGCGTATCCTCATCGGTGGATCGGAGAATCTTCTCCTTGTTCACCGGCAGGGCGCCCCCTTCATTGGTGGCGAGGAAACGGGTACCCACCCAGACGCCGATGCAACCCATCGCCAGTGCCGCGGCCAGGCCCCGGCCATCGCCGATGCCGCCCGCCGCCAGCACCGGCACGGGCGCCGCCGCGTCAATGGCCATGGGCAGGAGGGCCATCGTGCCGATCCTGCCCGTGTGACCACCCCCCTCATGGCCCTGGGCCACCAGGAGGTCCAGGCCGCCTGCGGCCATTCTGCGGGCATTTTTCGCGTTTCCCGTAATCGCCAGGACCTTCATTCCCCGGGCATGGGCCTCAGCCACCATAAAGCCGGGATTGCCAAGGCCCGCGCAGAAGAGGGGCACCCTTTCCTCCAGACAGACCTGGACGGCCTCTTTGGGATTCATCGTGGTGGTATTCATCTTCAGCATGATGTCCACCTCCGGCAGGGCCAACTCTTCCCGAACCTTTTTGAGCCAGTCCTGATGGGGCTGCGGCAGGGTTTTGAGGACATGTTCCAGGGGAATCTCCGTTGTCCCGGACTGGCCCAGACCGCCGCCCAGATCGAGGCTCTGGGGCAGGAGCAGATCCACCCCGAAGGGTTTGTCGGTCTGTTTTCTGATCTCCCGGATGGCCTCTCGCATCTCCTCCACGGTAAAACCGCTACCACCCAGGACGCCCAGGCCGCCCGCCTCGGACACGGCCACTACCAGCTCCACGGGAGAACCCGTATTCTCGCCGATCAGGGTGGGTCCCATGCCGGCGGCGATCACGGGGTACTCGATCCCCAGCATGTCACAGAGTTTCGTCCTCAACACCACTTTTGCCATAGTAACCTCCAGGTTTTTTAATATGGGAATATTATTGACGGTTTAACGGTTTAATGGAGGGCCACGCTCCGTCGTGGCCGCTTTAAACGAATCCGGACGCGACAAGAGCGCGTCCCACCGAAATTCAGGGAGGGAATGACGGCCTCGTTAACAGCGACGTAAATCCTCTCGCCTCATGTGAAGATTAATAATCCTTTCGCACCTTCACCCCCCGCGCTGCGAGATAATCTTTCAACTCGCCGATGCTGTGGGTCTTGTAATGAACGATGGAGGCCACGAGCGCCGCATCAGCCTGGCCCTCCGTGAGTACCTCAAAGAGATGCTCCGGCTTCCCGCCGCCGCCCGAGGCGATTACAGGAATCCGGACGGAGGAGGAGATGAGCCGGGTCAGGTTCAGTTCATACCCCTCTTTCGTCCCGTCGGCATCAATCGAGTTGAGACATATCTCGCCCGCCCCGAGACGCTCCCCTTCCTTCGCCCATTTCAGGGCGTCAATCCCCGTAGCGGTCCGCCCGCCGTGAATCACCACCTCGTAGCCCGAAGGAATCTCGCTGGTGGGAGAAACCCGCTTTACGTCCATCCCCAGGACGACACACTGGCTCCCGAAGGCCCTGGCCCCCCGGCTGATGAGCTCCGGGTTCTGCACCGCCTCGGAATTGATGCTGATCTTCTCCGCCCCGGCCAGGATCACCCGCCGCATGTCCTCCACGGACTTGATGCCGCCGCCCACGGAAAAGGGGATGAAAATTTCCGCGGCCACCCGCTTTACCACCTCGATCATGATCCCCCGGCCTTCCGGTGAGGCGGTAATGTCGTAAAACACGATCTCATCGGCCCCGGCCAGGTAATATTCCCTGGCCGCCTCCACGGGATCGCCGATATCGATGTTGTCCCGGAATTTTATTCCCTTAGTCAATTTGCCCGCCCGGACATCCAGGCAGGGAATAATCCTTTTACTGAGCATCGCGTCCTCGTAAAAAGTCCTGAAAACCTTGAATTCGGGACGGCTTCGTAAAAAGGCCGCAGGCAAGGCGCGCAAAAGGAGCGCGGGCGGGACGCCCGCGCTCCCGAGGGATGCAGCGCAACGCAGCATCCGGACTTTTTACGAAGTCGTCAAGCATCGCGCCCATCCCAACGGCAGAAGTTATCCAGCAGCTTGAGGCCCCATCGTCCGCTCTTCTCCGCGTGGAACTGGACGGCCACCAGGTTTGCCCGGGCCAGGGCGGAGCAGAACCGCCCTCCGTAGTCGGTCCAGCCCACCACCCAAGCTTGATCTGCCGGAACGGGATAGTAGGAATGGACAAAGTAGAACTCGCCCTCCGGTGGCAGATCCTGAAAGACCGGATGGTTCCGGGTAAATTCGACCTGATTCCAGCCCATGTGCGGAACCTTCAGGGGATTTCCCCCCTCACACAAACCCTCGGGAAAACGCCTGACCCGCCCCGGGATCAGCCCCAGGCACCGGGTCTCATCCTCCTCGGAGGATTCGAGAATCACCTGGGTGCCCAGGCAGATTCCCAGGGTGGGCCTCCCGGAGGCAAGATAGTCTCTGAGCCAGCGGTCGAGGCCGGTTTCTTTGAGGCAGGCCATCGCCTCTCCGGCCGCGCCTACGCCGGGGAAGATGATGTGGCTCGCCTCGTCCAGCTCTTTGGGGTCCCGGGCGATCAGATGGGGCCGGCCCAGATAATCCAGAGCGCGGGCCACGGAGGTGATATTCCCCGCCTCGTAATCGATAATGCCGATCATATTTTTTTCTCTCCGCCGGTGTAACGGCTACCCTGATAGACGCCCCTTTGCTCCATTTCCCAATCAATGGCATTAAGCACCGCCATTTTATTCCTCGCCCACTCTGGACCCAGAAAAATATCCTGGTAACCGTCCGCGGTGAGTCGCTGGATAACCAGTTCCGGCGGCAGGATCTCCAGGATGTCGCAGACGTTTGCCACATACTCCTCCTGACCGGGCAGGGAGATCAGCCCCTCGCGATACTGCTCCCCGAGCGCTGTTCCCGCCAGGGCAAGGAGGAGATGGATCTTTATCCCCGCGATAGGGAGCGATGCCAGCATCCGGGCGGTCTCCAGCATTTCTTCCCTCGTTTCGCCCGGCAGCCCCACAATGATGTGGACGCAGATCTTGATCTTCCCCCCGGCGGCCCGCTCCAGGGCGTCCTGGAAACAGGCGAAGGTATGACCCCGGTTGATCCGCTTCAAGGTCTCATCGTGCATGCTCTGGAGGCCGAATTCCAGCCAGAGATGACACTCCTCCGCCAGCTCCCGGATCAGCCCCAGCGTGTCAGCGGGCAGGCAGTCCGGACGGGTGCCGATGGAAAGCCCGAGTACATCCTCCACCGCCAGGGCCTCCCGCCAGAGTTTCTCCAGGTGGTCCCGCGGGGCGTAGGTATTGGTGAAGGTCTGAAAGTAGGCAATATATTTCTTCGCCCGCCGATACCTCTCGTAATAGGCCTTGCCGGCAATTAGCTGGTCCGTCACGGAGGGAAGCCCTCCCGCCTGCCTCAGCCGTGAGCCCCGGCCGTCGCAGTAGCTGCACCCGCCGGCGCCCAATGTCCCGTCCCGGTTGGGACAGGTGAAACCCGCGTCCACGGGCAGTTTATAGACATTGAGACCAAAGAGGTTGCGCCAGTAGCTCTTGAGGTCGCAGTATCTTTTGCTGTTACTATTCAGGTAGTTTAGGTTGTAGGCCGAAGTAACAAAATAGGTCATATATAATAAAATAGGTCATATATAACAAAATAGGTCAGGCGTCCCGCCTGACCGGCCAAGCAACTGGCGGGAACCATGAATCACCGAATGTCAGGCGGGACGCCTGACCTATGATAAATGGTCTCGCCTGGTGCGTTCCTTCAGTCTCTCTACCTTGGTCGTTACAAAAATTTATTGTCTTTTCCCCGCCATCCTATTAGATTGCGCGGGTCAGTTCAAGCATTTTAAATAGGATATCCCATGTCAAGAAACAATGAGTTTGACGTACTGGTGGTAGGCGGCGGCCACGCCGGTTGCGAGGCGGCGCTGGCGGCGGCCCGGATGGGCTGCCGAGTGATGCTGTTCAATATCAACCTCGATTCGGTGGCCCTCATGTCCTGCAACCCCGCCATCGGAGGCCTGGCCAAGGGCCAGTTGGTAAAGGAAGTCGATGCCCTGGGGGGACAGATGGGCATCATCGCCGACCGGACCGCCGTCCATGTCCGCCTCCTCAACGCCTCGAAGGGACCGGCCGTTCAGTCCACCCGGTTCCAATGCGACCGGCAGTTGTACCGCCTGGCCATGAAAGAGGTCCTGGAAAAAGAAAAAAACCTGCTTTTAAGACAAGCCCTGATTGAACGCCTCGTCGTCGAGGGCGGCCAGGTGCGGGGGCTGGTGGATCAGACCGGGGTCTTCTACGCCGCCCCCGCCGTGATTATTACCACGGGCACCTTCTTAAACGGCCTGATTCATATCGGCAAGACCCGTTACCAGGCCGGGCGGGCGGGGGAAATGGCCTCGGTGGAGCTGGCCAAATCGCTGGCCTCCCTGGGATTGGAGATGGGCCGGATGAAGACCGGAACCCCTCCCCGCTTGCGGGCCTCCTCCATCGATTACTCCCGGCTGCAACGCCAGGACAGCGATCCCCGGGTGGCGCCCTTTTCCTTTACCACCACCCGGCTTCCCGAGAAAAGGATCCCTTCCTGGTTCACCTACACCACCGCAGATACCCATCGGCTGATCCGGGATAATATCGCCTCCTCTCCCCTTTACTCCGGGACGATCAAGGGGATCGGCGCCCGTTACTGCCCCTCCCTGGAGGACAAGGTGATCCGCTTTGCCGACAAGGAACGACATCCCGTGGTCCTGGAGCAAGAGGGGTTCCAGACGGAGGAGGTCTATGCCAAGGGTCTCGGTAACAGCCTCCCGCCGGCACTGCAGGAAGGAATCGTGCGCTCCGTCCCCGGCCTGGAAGAGGCAGAGATCATGCGCTATGGCTATGCCATCGAGTACGATTTCGTCCAGCCCACCCAGCTCCGGAAAACCCTGGAAACAAAAATAATTGCCGGTCTTTACCTCGCCGGCCAGATCAACGGCACCTCCGGGTATGAAGAGGCGGCGGCCCAGGGCCTCTGGGCAGGGATCAACGCCGCCTCGGCGATCCAGGGCCGTCCCCCCTTTATCCTGGCACGCTCCGAGGGTTATCTGGGGGTCATGATCGACGACCTGGTGACTCGGGGGGTGGATGAACCCTACCGGATGTTTACCTCCCGGGCGGAATACCGGCTCATTTTGCGGGAGGACAACGCCGTGATCCGTTTAATGGAAAAGGGCCACGAGCTGGGCCTCATTGCCCCGGATCATTTGCGGGATCTGCGAAGAAGGGTAGCGGAGATCGCACGACATAGCGCCTCCCTGGCGGCGAGCAAGATTTATCCCACCGGGGAAACCAACGAAACCCTGACCCGCCTCCACTCGACGCCGATCAAGAACCCCTTGAGCCTCTATGCACTCCTGAAACGCCAGGAAATCTCCTACGACGACCTCCGGGTCTTCCCGGGCTGGGAACCCCTGGCTGATGATTTTGTCAAGAAACAGATAGAGATCGAATCCCGCTATGAAGGCTACATAGAGCGGCAGCGGGCGGAGGTGGAAAAGATGCGGGGCCTGGAGGAGAAAAAGATCCCGCCCGGCTTCGATTACCAATCCGTACCGGGCCTTTCCCATGAACTCAAATCCAAGTTTATGAAAGTGGAACCCCTCACCATCGGCCAGGCCGAACGGATTCCCGGCATGACACAGGCGGCGCTGACGGCCCTGCTTGTGGCCATGAGGATCAGCGAATTGAAGACCCGGGAAGGGGGAGACAGGTCCAGGACTGAATAACCACCTCCTGGTAGATTGCGGAGGGCCACGCTCCGTCGTGGCCGCAACGAAACGCGCAAGCGCGGAGAAAACGATTCTCGCCGGCAAACGCACTGGTCTCCCCTTGCCTGATTCAATCTGGTAAGATTGAACTAAAAAGTTAGGCGTATTCCGGGGACATAGTACCGATTATCTCGCATCTTCTCAAGAAACAATTGGTATTGTGTCCCCGTAATACCAAGAAACAATGGTGAGTAGACCGGTTTCTCCCGACGCTGTAGGTCGATGTTTGTGTTCTCCGTTTCCGCCTGGTTTCCCGGCGGTGCCACATCATCTCAACCATACATCAGTTGGCCCCGGCCCCTCTCAGAACCGTGCT
>JAXMLI010000117.1:0-3061 GCA_034368785.1 Smithellaceae bacterium
CACCAATGTCTTCCCGATTGAAAAGATGATCCGTGACACCAGACTTACCCAGATATGGACGGGCACAAACGAGGTTATGAACCTCCTCATCCAGCATGAGTATTTTCAGGAAGTCCTCAAAGACCAGGACGCGGGCCGCCTCATCGAGATGGACGCGGAAGAGGCGGACCAGCTCGACGAAAAGGTCTATGAGGATGAGGAGATGTGGACCAAGGGGTGGTGAACATATTGCGGATTGGGGTTGGTCCAATCTGCCGATTGAACCGAAGCATGACCCCGCCGTAGGCGGAATAACCTTGACCCTTGACCCTTGACCCTTGACCCTTGAACCCTGACCCCTGAACCCTGGGAAGGAGGCCAAAGTTATGCGTATCCTCATGCTGGGCTGGGAATTCCCGCCTCACATCAGCGGCGGCCTTGGCACCGCCTGCCAGGGCATCACCGAAGGACTCACCGGCCTGGGACACGAGATCATTTTCATCCTCCCCAGACTGAAAGGGCCTGTCCCCCCCTCGTCACATCTTGAGCTGCTTTCCGCCTCGGATGTGCCTGTACCCCTGGAAAAGATAGGCCATCTGCAGCAACTGCCACAAAACCTGATCGACAGGGCGTTAATGAGGCCCCTTGATTCGCCGCTCCATCCGTACCTGGATCACGCGCAATACCTGATGCACCTGCAAAACGACACCGACAGGTCTCTCGAAACTACGGGGTTTCTTCCGCTGGCCGGTGATTATGGCCGGGACCTGATCAGCGAGGTCCTGAGATACGGCGCGGCAGCAGCCATCCTGGCGGCGCGGCAATCCTTTGATGTTATCCACGCCCACGACTGGATGACCATTTTTGCCGGTGTAACGGCCCGCCTGTTCAGCGGCAAGCCCCTGGTGCTTCATGTCCACGCCCTGGAAATAGACCGGAGCGGCGAGAAGGTAAACCGTGAGATCTTTGACATAGAGAGTTTCGGCCTTAATCAGGCCGATCGGGTAATTGCCGTAAGTCATTACACAAAAGAAAGGATCATCCGCTTCTATGGGATCCCCGCAGATAAGATCACCGTGGTCCACAATGCCGTATCTCAGGAGGAAGCCCGCCGGACCTGCCAGGTAAAACGGCCATCCGGAGGCAAGATGGTGCTTTTCCTGGGGAGGATAACCTTTCAGAAGGGTCCCGACTATTTCATCGAGGCGGCATCGAGGGTCCTCCGGGTGATGCCGGAGGTCAAGTTCATCATGGCCGGTTCGGGAGACATGATGCCCCGCATGATTGAGCGGGTTGCCGAATTGGGCATCGGCAGGAGCTTTCATTTTACCGGTTTTCTAAGAGGCCCCGAGGTGGAAGAGGTTTTCGCCCTCAGCGATCTTTACGTCATGCCCAGCGTATCCGAGCCCTTCGGTATTTCTCCCCTGGAGGCCATGTCCTACGATGTGCCGGTCATCATCTCCAGGCAATCGGGGGTTTCGGAACTGATCAACCACGCCTTGAAGGTGGATTTCTGGAATATCGAGGAAATCGCCGATCGGATTATTGCCGTCTTGAGGCACCCGGTCCTGGCAAATGAACTGATGGAAAAGGGGAGGGAGGAGTTAAAAAAAATCCGCTGGTCCAGGGCTGCCGAAAGAATTGCCGTAGTGTATCGGGAGGTTCTATCCCGCTGAACTGCGGCCCTTTAGCGGTTGGTAGCACGGCCATCCTGGCCGTGAATCACGGGCGGGACGCCCGTGCCACAGAAGGAAGGAATCATATGCCCGCTGTCTGCCTTTATTTCCAGGTTCATCAACCATGTCGTCTTAAACATTATACCGTATTCCAGATCGGACGGGATCATGAATATTTCGATGAAGCGAATAACCGCGAGATCCTGGCCAAGGTGGCCCAAAAGTGCTATCTCCCGGCCAACCAGGTCCTTCATGATCTCATCCAGCAGTACCAGGGCGACTTCCGGGTGGCCTTTTCCATCTCCGGTGTTGCCCTGGACCAGTTCATCAAGTATCACCCGGAGGTGATAGACAGTTTCAAGGGTCTCGCCGATACGGGCTGTGTCGAGTTTCTCAACGAAACATACTATCATTCCCTGGCCTTCCTCTATTCTGATAAGGAGTTCGCGCGCCAGGTGAAGCTTCACCAGAAAAAGATATCACGGCACTTCGGGCAGCAACCAACCACTTTTCGCCACACCGAACTGATCTACAACAACGAACTTGCCGCCGCGATCAGGCAACTGGGCTACCGGACCATCCTGACCGAAGGGGCGGACCGGATCCTCGGCTGGCGCAGCCCGAACTACGCCTACCAGCCGGTGAGCATCCCGGAAGTTACCCTGCTCCTCAGAAACTACCGTCTCTCCGATGACATCTCGTTCCGTTTCTCCAATCGAGCATGGTCCGGCTTCCCCCTTACCGCCGATAAGTACGCCCACTGGCTCCATCAGGTATTTCGGCAGGGCGATATAATAAACCTCTTTATGGACTATGAAACATTTGGCGAGCACCAGTGGCGTGAGACGGGAATTTTTGATTTCCTAAGAGCGCTCCCCGAGGAGATATTGAAGCATCCCGATTTTGTTTTTATGACCCCCGGCGAGGCGTCCAGGGAGATTAAGCCGATCTCCGAACTCGATATCCCTGATTTCATCTCCTGGGCCGATACGGAGCGGGACCTGAGCGCCTGGCAGGGAAACAATATGCAGAAAGACGCGGCCCGGAGCCTCTATCAATTAGCAGAGTCCCTGCCGGTGGGGGACGAGCGACTCATGGACATCTGGGGCCGACTCCAGACGTCGGATCATTTTTACTACATGTGCACCAAGTGGTTTGCCGACGGCACGGTGCACAAGTATTTCAATCCCTATCAATCACCCTATGACGCCTATATAAATTACATGAATATCCTTGATGATTTCTCTGGCTTAATTGAAACCGCTAAGGCAGGTATTTTATAAATGAAAATCCGCGGCCTGAACTAAGAAGGTTGGCGAGGTTGTGCAAAGGTCTCATAATGGTGATATCGCAGGACCTATCGCACCTGATCCATTAACTTGAGCTTGGGATTCGGGTGGAACTTC
>JAXMLI010000118.1:0-20677 GCA_034368785.1 Smithellaceae bacterium
CTAAGTAGGTAGGCCGTCTCTTCGAGTGCTTCATAGTCATCAAGAGACATCATAATAACGGGCTTGGCTGCTTTGCGGGTTATTATGACTGGAGCATGGTCGTCGCAAACTTTTTCCATTGTTTGAGCGAGGTTACTTCGCGCCGAGGTGTAAGTGATGGTATTCATGGCAATCCTCCTAAATGGACATGTACGGTTTGATGGGTACCATAAAGCAAATCGCATAACAAGTCAATCCAGGCGACGGGAAAAGCGCAGCGGCGCTGACGCGAAGGACTCCGTAGCCCGCGCCTGCTTATGGGGCGTTAGGTTGCATAAAAACTAGAGAATGCGAATGGTCAGGAGAAACGAAATGAACAAGCAAGTGGAGATTGAGAGAAAAATGGTTGTAGTTTGTGGGTTGCGATTGAAAGCAACCTAACCCCACATCGCCCACGGTCCTGGTGACCGCTTGGGGAGGATTAATTCCATGCCGAAAATCAAACAGTTCCGATATGGGACGGATAACCTGGGGTATCTGATCTACGATCATCAAGTGGCGTTGGCTATCGATGGCGGGGCGACCCGGGAGATCCTGGCCTTTCTCGCGACAAGGGGCTTGGAGCTTCTGTGGGTTGCCAACACCCACAAGCACCATGACCACACCTCGGGCAATGCTGCCCTGCTCCGGGAGACAGCTGCGCGCCTGCTGACCGGTCCGGAGCTGGCCAGAGGAAAAAATTTGCCCACCATCGATGGTGAGGATATCCAGGTCTTCCCCACTCCCGGTCATTCGGAGGATTCGGTCTCTTTCTATTTCTCCGGGGTTGTGCTGACCGGGGATACCCTCTTTAACGGCACGGTGGGAAACTGCTTTACGGGTGATCTGCGTTCCTTCTACGAATCAATCAGAAGGCTCATGGCTCTGCCGCCGGATACGGTCGTTTACGCCGGACACGATTATGTGCGGCTGGCGATGGATTTCCTCTCCCGCCTCGATCCGGCAGGCGACGAGGCGAAAGGCTATCTGGAAAAATACGATCCCCGCCATGTTCGTTCTTTTCTCGAGGATGAGCTTTTGGTGAATCCCTACCTGCGATTTGACGATTCCCGGATAAAGTCCCTCCTGGAAAGACGGGGATTGGCCGCGGGAGATTCCCGGCAGCGGTGGCTTTCCCTCATGTCGATTGAGTGAATACCGGAAGTGGACAGGCTAACGCTACAGACTTTTACGAGGACAACTGGATGAGCGAAGAATATTTTTCCCTTGACGACTTAAAGCAGATCTACGACGAAGGCCTTACCCCGGAAGAGGTCTCCGCCCAGCTCGACCAGTTCAGGATGGGAATGAAGAAGATCAGGCTTAGTCGTCCCTGCCTGGTAAATGACGGGATAGTCAGGGTTGACGGAGCGGAGATAGCCCCGCTGGCCGCGCTTCATGACGAGGCGGCAAGACAGGGTCGTTTCATGAAATTTGTCCCTGCCTCCGGCGCGGCAAGCAGAATGTTCGAACTCTGGTACCGGGCGCTGGAAACGGGGGAATTAGACGCGGGCGAAGCAGGCAGGGAATTTGCGCGACAACTTAAACTATATGCCTTCTACGATGATCTCGAAAGGGCGGCGAAACGCAAGGGGATATTGCCGGAGGGTGAGATTTTGGCAGGGCGCCTGGCCAGGATTATCGACCTGGTTCTTGCCGACGATGGTCTTGGTTACGGCCGCCTGCCCAAGGCGATGATCAAGTTCCATAAATACCCCGGTGGCGCCAGGACGCCACTGGAAGAGCATCTGGTCGAGGGGGCCGGCTACCTGACCGATGAGAACGGACATTGCCGTCTCCATTTTACCCTGGGGAAGGAAAACCTGGAGGAAATTGAAAAATTCATTGACCGGATCAAGGTCATTTATGAACAGGAGTTGGGAGTCCTCCTCGATATCACCATTTCCGACCAGCGTCGGTCGACGAATACCATTGCCGCGGATCAATTTAACCGGCCCTTTCGCGACAGTCAGGGAAAACTTGTGTTCCGGCCCGGCGGCCACGGCTCCCTGCTTGAGAATCTGGAGGGTTTGGATGGCGACATTATCTTCATAAAGAACATCGATAATGTGGCGCCCGAACGACTTCTGCCGCTGGTCATTCTGTATAAGAAGGTGCTGGGAGGCATATTTCTCAAGACCGAGGGCGAGGTTTTCCAACTGCTGGCGATGCTGGAGGAACGGGAGGGGAAGGAAGCCAACCTGGCATTGGTCGCCAAATATCTCAAAGAGGTTCTCCAGATCAGTTTCCCCGACGCCTATGAACGCATGACCCGGCAGGAACAGGTGGCATTTCTTGGCCGGCGGCTTGCTCGGCCCTTGCGGGTATGCGCGGTGGTGAGAAATGAAGGAGAACCGGGTGGAGGTCCCTTCTTCGTTATCGATGAGGCGGGGGAAGAGTCTATTCAGATCGTGGAAGAATTCCAGGTGGAAAAGGGCGACCCAAAACAGCTCAACCGCTGGTCACAGGCCACCCATTTCAACCCGGTGGACATGGTATGCGGTATGCGCAACAGAGAGGGCAAACATTATTGCCTCAGCGATCATGTGGACAATGCGTATTTCGGGATCTCAAAAAAGAGCAAGGACGGGAGGGATCTCCTGGCCCTGGAACGGCCGGGTTTGTGGAATGGTTCCATGGGCCTTTGGAACAGCATCCTGGTGGAGGTTCCGCTTTCGACCTTCAACCCGGTCAAGACCGTGGAAGACCTCCTGAGGCCTCAGCACCAGGCGTAAAAAATAGGCTGAAGACTGAAGGCTGAAGGTTAAAGGCCAGGTCCAAAGAAGACGACCTCGTAAGAAGTCGTAAAAGCCTTGAATTCAGGACGGCTTCGTAAAAAGGCCGCAGGCAAGGCGCACAAATCATGAGGAATGAGGCGTCGGGGACATGTTCCGGAAGCCCGAAGGGATCGGAACGTTTCCCCGGAACACGCCGCAGTGACGAAGGAAGCAGAGCAACGCAGCATCCGGACTTTTTACGAGGCCGTCAATACCTGGCCAGGTTGAGCCGCCATTGGGCGCGGAGATAGGCGTATAGATCCGGGTCCAGGTCAAAGTCGATGAGGTAGGCCGGTCCCCGTTCCCCGAGGACCCTGATGCCCGGAAACGCAATCGTGTTAACCTGACCATCGGGTTTTCCGGGGAGGGAAAAGCTGAATATCCCCTTAGTGTATGGTAATTGAAGTGCGGTGATAACCACTTCCAGTGCCGCTGTTTTTGCAGTTCCCTCGGTGATCGTTACGACCTCAAAATTTCCTTCGCCCAGTTGAGAGACAAATTGCCCGGGAAGCGGGCGGGAGAGGAACAGTATCCGTCGATTTTTCACCGATACCAGGAGATCGGCGGTAATGGACAGTTTGAACCCGTCTCTGGCCGACTCAAAAATGTTCACCTCCACTCTCTCCTGTGGCGCCAGCCCGATAAATGTCAGGAAATCGCGGGACATTTCCATGACCGAGTTGCCACCGAGCGATATGACGGATTTTTGATCCGTATTGGGCGGGAGCTCGCGAGCGACCTTCCGTCCAGCCGGCATTTCCGTTACTGCAAGCCCCGTCTTTTCCGCGAAACGGAGAATGTGCCCGGGCAGGAGGTGGGCAGGTTCCTTCGTGAAGATCAGGGCCTGCCGTCCCGGCGGGGCTTCCTTGCCCCGCGGCCAGCTGATCAGCCAGTCGGCCTGAAGTTGAACCTGGGCGGTGGTGCCAATCAAAAGTGGCTGCTCCAGCCTTTTGAATTGATATGACTCTTTCGCGGCGAATGTTTTTTCCAGGATAAGGGGGATCGTGCTGCCGGGATCGGGAGAGATCACCGCGTGGCTCCTCCAGCTTCTGGCGATGCTCCGCCTGATTTCCTCGGGAATCCTTTGCCTGAAATCAATAAACGCCACCGACCCGTCGGCGAACTCGATCATGGGAATGACGGCGTTGTCCAGGGAAAAGCTCCCCAGCTCGGGCAGGGGGACGTGGTAAGTGCCATTGCGGATAAGCCTGGCACCCATCCGTTTCATGACAGTCTCGATAACCTCTAATGTTTCTTCCATCGGCAGGGAGGCGTGTCCTGCCGATTCTTCGACTGGCTTCTTTTGGGGGGGGGCTTCGATTTGGGCGGCAGGTGGAGTTTTTCCGGTCCCCGGCAGGATAATTTTCTGGCCGGGAAAGATATTGTGGATATTCTTCAGGTCGGGGTTGATTTTCTTTACCAGACTCATGGCGCGCTGGAGATCGGCGCCGGTGAGGTTGAGTTTCCTTTTAATGACTGCGCCCAGGGAGTCTCCCTTCTCCACCCGGTAGGAATGGCTGCCCTGTGGAGGCGGCTCTCTATCCGTCGCAGAGGGAATATTTTGTAAAAAAATTGTTTGCCCCGGATAAATCAGGTTCAGATCCCGGATGTGGGGATTCTGTTCCTTTATCGCGCGGAGATCCCGGGGACTGCTTCCCAGTTCCCGGCGGAGGATCCGACCCAGGGTGTCTCCTGCCCTGACCGTGTAGGGGATAATCCCTCTCCGGTTGGCCTTGTCCATCTCCAGGGTAATATAGGCGGTGTCGTCTTTGGGAGAGGCGGCGCAGATGAGGGGAAAAAGAAAAACGCCGGACAGGAGGGCGGCAAGCCGGCGCCCGAACCGAGTCTTTACGGTTCTGTTGTTTCGCTTATCGGCCGCTTTTGAAGTCATCACGCAATAACTCCCTGGCAATGATCATCCTTCTGATCTCGGCGGTTCCTGCCCCCACATCCCAGAGTTTTTGATCGAGATAGTGGCGTGAGACAGGATATTCCTTGCAGTACCCGTACCCGCCGTGGATCTGGACCGCGTCCGTGGCGATGTGGGTGCCCATGGTACTGCAATGGAGCAGGGCCGCGGCGGCCATTCGATCGAGGTCGGTCCCCTTGCCGCCCATCTTCTCTTCCAGGGAGTCACAGTAGGCCGCGGCACTGTAAGTCATCCACTTGGAGGACATATAGCCGGTGTACATATCGGCGAGCTTTCCCTGTATAAACTGAAAAGACGCAATGGGCTTGCCGAACTGGATCCTTTCCCGGGCATATTTCAGGCTCAACTCCAGACAGGCACGCTGAGATCCGAGGCTGCACCCGCTCAGGGTAATCCTTTCAGTGCACAGGCCGCTGGTCAGGACCGATACCCCCTTGTTGAGACCGCCGATCAGGTTTTCTGCCGGTAGTTCCATATCCTCAAAGGTAACTATCCCCGTGGGGGACGAACGCATTCCCCATTTGTTGATTTTGGAAACGGAAAAGCCTTCTACTTCCTTTGCCTTAACAAAAAAGGTGGAGATGCCGTGAGGACCGCATTCCGGCGCGGTCTTAGCGTAAAAGATCATGAAATCGGCAACGGGGGCGTTGGTGATGAAGGTCTTGCAGCCGTTGATGATGTACCTGTCGCCGTGCCTGATCGCCCTGGTGGACATGGCCATCGCGTCGGACCCGGCGTTTGGTTCGGTAATGCCCAGACAACCGACATATTCCCCGCTGCACGCCTTGGGGAGGATTTCCATCTTCTGTTCTTCCCGGGCCGCCCGGTGAAAATTATCGAAACAGAGGGTCTGGCTGGCCCCGATAGACATGGCCAGGGCGTTGCTTACCCGGGCAATGGTTTCGTAAACCAGCAGGGTTTCCACATACCCCAGTCCGGCGCCGCCGTAACGTTCGTTAAAGACGATACCGTTAACCCCCAGCCTTCCCAGCTCGCGGAACAGATCCGGAGGCATCTCGTCCCTTTCATAGAGATCTTCCATCTGGGGTTCCAGCCAGGTTGACGCCCAGCGCCAGACACTCTCTTCCAGCATCTTCTGTTCGGGTGAAAACTCGAAGCTCAGTGACATGCGGTTGCCTCCTCTTTGTCAAAAAACGAAGATATTCTTCAAGAGCAGCAGATGGGGGCGCCCTCTTCGCTCACCATCAGAGGTTGTTTTGGCGTTTAGATTCTTTTGATCGGGCAGTGATGGCCCCTATATAACAAAGTCTCTATTCTGTCCAGCAATCTCGTCAGCAAAAATGGCCCGCTAATCGGGCCTGTCCAAGGTCTAGAAGCATAAATATATTAAATTATTGGAATATGACGGTGTCCATGGTTAAAGACTTTTCCCCTTGACAGATCGACATGCCTTCTGTTAGTGGAACCCAAGTTCCCTCTGCCACCATGCAAGACCGTCATGAGGGTTTTCCTTCATGTGAGTTCTCAAATATACGAAAAATTCGAGGTGTCGCCATGGACATGAAACGGGATTACTATGAGGACATCGCGCTCTTCAAAAGTAATGTGGTTCTCTTCTGGACCGTAATTCTTCTGCTCTTTCTCTTCACCTTCCCTCTTTATGTTTCCAATTATTACGTCTATCTGTTCAATGTCATCATGGTCTATGTGATAGTAGCGGTGGGGCTGAATATCCTCGTCGGATCCACCGGCCAGATCTCCCTGGGACATGCCGGTTTTTTTGCCATTGGCGCCTATGGTACGGCCTTCCTGATGACTCAATTTCAGGTGCCTTTCTTCTTGGCTATTATCAGCGCCGCCTTTGTTGCCGCCTTTTTCGGTTTTATCCTCGGCCTGCCGGCCCTGCGCCTGGATGGTCCTTATCTGGCCATCGCTTCCATGGGCTTCGGGTTGACCCTTATGCACATCATTGGCGGTATCGAGGCCTTCGGCGGCAGGATGGGCATGAAGGCGCCGCCCCTTAACCTGGGAATTGAGAAACTGGGGCTCAACTGGATATTGCAGACCGACGTGGAGAAGTACTATCTCATCCTGATCATGACGGTGATCCTGGTGGTCGTGGCCAGAAACATTCTGAAGACCCGGGTGGGGAGGTCTTTTGTGGCCATCAGGGACAGCGACATCGCCGCCGAGGTGATCGGGGTAAATCTGACCATCTATAAGACCATGGCCTTTGCCGTCAGCGCCTTCTACGCCGGCATCGCCGGCGGGTTGTTGTGCTTTGTCCAGGGTTTCTTCGATCCCTTCACCTTTAATATGCTTCTTTCCATTATCTTTCTCGTCATGGTGGTGGTGGGAGGCATGGGGACCGTCCAGGGTTCGGTGATGGGCGCGGTACTCATTGCCTATCTGCAGTTCGATGTCCTTAAAAACGTGGCCGAGGTCCCTTATTTTGGCGAATTAATGATGGCAATCTCCAGCAGGTGGTTCACCCTGGTGGGGCTGGAGAATTTCAGCAGTATCGCCATTGGCCTCATCATGATCGGGATTATCATCTTTGAGCCGCTGGGGATGTTTGGCGTTTGGATAAGGATGAAGAAGTACTGGATGACCTGGCCCTTCTGAGCAGACGGAGTAGCCAGGTCAAGCATCCTGCGTGACTTGGCAGGCAAGATGCCTGCCCTATTTTCAGGTGGAATTATCTTAAGAAAGGTGCTTACAGATGCCCGTAGGACAGCTTTTGATCGAGGGATTGGCCATTGGCGCCTGTTATGGCTTTTTTGCCATCGCGGTGGTGATTATCTACAAGACTTCCGAAGTGATCAATTTCGGGCAGGGGGGAATGGCCATGCTCTCCACGTATGTGGCCTTCCACATCCTGACGGTATATCATTACCCATTCTGGCTGGCCTTTATTATAACCATGATCTTTGCCGTGCTGCTCGGGGTACTGATCGAATTTCTCTTTCTGAGACCGGCGAAGCATCCCACCATCCTCGGGATGATTGTCATTACCCTGGGGGCGGAGATGCTCCTGGCGGGGCTGGCCAGCTGGAAATGGGGCGCGGAGCAGCAGTATTTTGCCCTTCCCCTGGATCCGACGGTTACCTATGAACCTTTCCCCGGGGCGGTGGTAAATAACTGGGCCCTGGCGGTTTACATTGCCGCCGTCATCCTCATGGTTCTGCTCTTTGTCTTTTTCAAATACACCAAGCTGGGGGTGGCCATGCGGGCCACCCAGCAAAACAAACATGCCGCCAAAATAATGGGGATCAGGACCGAACGGGTGTTTTCCTTTGCCTGGGGGTTGAGTTCCATGATCGGAGCGCTGGCCGGGATGTTCTTCGCCTCTCGCGCGACCCTTGATCCCGCCTTCATGCTGGAGCCGTACATGAGGGCCTTTGCCGGGGCAGTGCTGGGGGGACTTATGAGCATCCCCGGGGTAATCATCGGCGGCGCCCTCATGGGCCTGATCGAGAATTTTTTCGGTTTCTTCTATCCCCACTGGAAACCGATCATCGCCTTTATTGTGATCGTTCTGGTGTTGTGTATCCGGCCCAGCGGACTCTTCTCGAAGCATTATGTGAAGAAGGTTTAGACCACAAAAAATGATGGCAAATTACACAAAGCGCCTGCTGTCTCCGAGATACCTGTCGCTTTTGTTCCTCTTCCTGCTGCCGGTCTTGCCAGGCTGCGAAGGCGCCAGGGAACGGATTGTCCTTCTCGGGGAAAAGGGGGCCATTGAGGAGGCGGCTGGCAGATACCTGGAGGCGGAGGTCAAACAGGATTACAGGGCCGTTTACGAAAGCCTGGGACCCTCCTCTGTCTACCGCAAGAGCAATACCTATGATCAGTACCTTGCGCAGGCCAGGGGCGCGCCCGGGCGGCTGACGGGCTACAAAATCTTAAGAATCTCCCGGTTGACGGAAAATCACGACCGGAAGTCCTACCCCGGGATAGATAGGTTCGTCCGGGTGGAGGTGGAGGTGAGATTCGAGCAGACCGACTCAAAACGACAGACCGAGGCCAATTACGACTACACCTTCATCAAGGAGGGGGGAAAGTGGTACAAGGGCTGAGGCCATAAGCGGACTTTGGCAAAGGGGGTGATCTTCGCGGGGTTCTTTATGCCGGCGGCTCTCAGGCCGGATTGGTTTCTGCTAAACAGGGACAGGTTGGGTAGTTTCAGGCGTAGGGTGCGTCAGCGAAGCGTAACTCACCGAAACGACTGGTGCGTCCAGACGCACCCTACATTCTGTTTATTAATGTTTTGGTTCAATCTGCAAGATTGAACCAGCACCGGACAAAACAAAGGTTTCATCTGCCGGATTAACCAAGGAGGGATAAATGAAAATTAGCAGGAAGATCATTTTTACGGGTATGGCGGTTATTGCTTGCGCCGCAGTTGCCGCGGTGGTTTGGGCCTCTGTTCCAAGGGGTTTTGATGATACCGAAATACGCATCGGCCAGTGGGGTCCCCAGACGGGCCCTGCCGCCCCCTGGGGATCCGTCGCCCGGGGCAGCAAGCTGCTCTTTGACCTGGTCAATGAAGAAGGCGGAATCCACGGGCGTAAGATCAGATACTTCATCCGGGATGATACGTATAACCCGGCTCAGACGGTGGCGGTGGTTAAAGAGCTCGTGGAGCGCGTGGGCGTCTTTGCCTTCGTGGGCGGCGTGGGAAGCGCCACCGGCATGGCCGTAAAGGACTACCTGGCGGCCAACAAGATCATCTGGGTTAGTCCGTCGGCGGCGGACGATGCCTTTGTCTTTCCTGTGAACCCCTATCTTTTTGCCGTTTATCCTCTCTATAAGGACGAGGGCAGCATCCTGGCCAAGTATGTAGTGGATAAGCTCAATATGAAGAAGATCGGGATGCTCTACCAGAACGATTCCTACGGCAAGGATGGCATGGAGGGTGTCAAAAGCCGGCTCAACACCTACAAACTGACCCTGGTGGCGGAGATTCCCGTGGAACCCACGGAAAAGGACCTGGCCTCCCAGATCCTCCGGCTGAAGAACGCCGGCGCCGAGGCGGTAATCATGTTTGTCAGCCCCACCCATGCGGTAATCGCCCTGAAGACCAGCGCCACGATCGGCTTCAAGCCCCAGTGGGTTTCCTCCAACACCCTGTCGGACTATCCCTTGATGCATCGGATCACGGGCGGTCTCTGGGAGGGGGTCATTACCGGCGCCTTTGGTGAAAATCCCGATTCCACCAATCCTCTGATGGTAAAATACCGGGAAGCGGCCAAGCGGCTGACCCCGGCGGAGCGCTGGGGCGTCTTCTACTACGCGGGGATTCTCTTTGCGGACCCCCTCGTGGAGGCCTTGAAGAGAACGGGCCGGAACCTCAGCACCGAGGCCTGTCTGAAGGCGTTGAACTCGATCCAGAATTATCAGACGATCGGTCCCGTGATCAACTGGTCGGAGAAGATGCACCAGGGAACCGATTCGGTCCAGATCCAGAAATGCGGTCCCGGCGCCAGTTACATCATGCTCCAGGACTGGACCACGAACGATCTGGCGACCTGGAAAAAATAAAGGCTAATCGGGGACAGCGCCCTATTTTTATGATTTCACTATCAATCGGTCAATACACGCAAAAATAGGGTGCTGTACCTAATAAAACGAAGGGAAATTCCCGTAATGGATCATTTTAGCGTGGAAAATCTGAGCATCAGCTTTGGTGGCTTAAAGGCGGTCAATAATGTGAGCTTCAGCGTGGAGAAGAACTCCATCTTTTCCATTATCGGTCCCAATGGATCGGGGAAGACCACCATTTTCAACATGGTCAGCGGCATTTATAAGCCAACCCAGGGCCGCGTCATCGCCGACGGGGTCAACCTGATCGGCCGGACGCCGGACCGGATCGCCCGGCAGGGCGTCGCCCGCACCTTTCAGAATATCGAACTGTTCACGAATGCCACCGTCATGGACAATCTGATGCTCGGTCGCCATATCCACATGCGAACCGGCGTGTTTACCGGCGGATTCATGTGGGGCAGGAGATCCAGAGCGGCCAGGGAAGAGATAAAAAACCGGGAGATCGTGGAGCGGATCATAGACTTTCTGGACCTGCAGGCCGTCCGCAACAGTTTCGTCGGCAGCCTGCCTTACGGCAAACGAAAACTTGTCGAACTGGGCCGCGCCCTGGCCCTGGAGCCGAAGATCCTCCTCCTCGATGAACCGTCCGCCGGCATGAATACCGAAGAAAAGGAAGATTTGAATATCTGGATCAAGGACATCCAGGCCGATTATAAAGTGACCATCCTGTTGATTGAACATGACATGAATATGATCATGAGCATCTCGGATCGAATATTCGCCATGAGCCAGGGGGAGAAGATCATCGAAGGCTCGCCCCGGGAAGTCCAGAGCCACCCTGAGGTGATCAGGGCCTATCTGGGGGAGGGGGGAGTATGCTGAAGGTTAATAACATTGAAACCTGGTACGATCTGATCCGGGCCTTGCACGGCATTTCCTTCGAGATAAAACAGGGCGATATCGTGGCGTTGCTCGGCGCGAACGGCGCGGGCAAGTCCACGACCTTAAAGACCATCATGCGGCTCCTTTACGACCTCAAGGAGGAGCAGCCGGAAAAGGGCACCATCGAATTCCTGGGTGAGCGGATCGACCGGAAGAACACGGACGATATTGTACGCATGGGCATCTCCTATGTTCCCGAAGGACGGGAGGTCTTCCCGGAATTGTCCGTCCTGGAAAATATCATGATGGGGGCCTACACCAGGCGTGACCGGAAGGAAATAAAGGAGGATATCGAGCGGGTATTTACCTATTTTCCCATCCTGAAGCAGAGACAAAAGCAGGAGGCCGGCCACTTGAGCGGCGGCGAACAGCAGATGCTGGCCATTGGCCGGGCCCTGATGAGCCGCCCCAAACTGCTTATGCTGGACGAGCCCTCCCTGGGACTGTCTCCCCTTTTGATCTGTGAAATATTCCAGATTATTTGCGATATTAACACCAAAGAGGGGGTTACCATTCTCCTGGTGGAGCAGAATGTCAATATGGCGCTGAAGTATTCCCACTTTGCCTTCCTCATGGAAAACGGCCGGATTATGCGGGCCGATAAACCGGAGGTCCTCCGGGAGGATGAAGACGTGAAGGAATTTTACCTGGGAATCGCCAAGGAGACCTCGGTAAAGGGCTTTAAGCGCTACAGACGAAAGGTTAGATTCCGGTAGTCGTAGTCGTAGGATGGGCAAAGCGGAGCGTGCCCATCACGGAATCGCCAGCGAAATTGATGGGCACGCTGAGGCTTTGCCCATCCTACACCTACACCTAACAGCCTACAGTCTAACAGTCTACAGCCTGTAATGGGGGGAGCGAGAGAAATGACAGTTGCCGAAACACTGCCTCAAGCGCTGGTCGGCATTGCCGCCAAACAGCCGGACCGGGTAGCCATGCGGAAAAAGGAGTATGGCATCTGGCATGACATATCCTGGTCGGAATACCTGGATCGCGTTAAATGGACGGCCCTGGGTTTGCACGAACTCGGCGTTAAAAGGGGAGATAACGTGGCCATTATCGGGGAAAACAGGCCCGAATGGCTCTACAGCGCCTTGGGAGTAATGTCTCTCGGCGCCACCTTCGCCGGTGTCTATACCACTAATCCTACCGCCGAGTGCGAGTATGTGGTGAGCCATTCCGAATCGGTGGCTTACCTCTGTGAGGATGAAGAGCAACTGGACAAGGCCCTGGCCTTCCGGGAGCGGACGCCGCTTTTGAAAAAGATGATCGTCTGGGATACGGAGGGACTGCGAGACTTCCATGACCCGATGGTCATGAGTTTTGACGCCCTGCTCACCTCCGGGCGCAAGATTGACCAGGAAACCCCCGGTCTTTATGCCGAGCTCGTGCAGCAGGGGAAAAAGGAGGATACGGCCGGGATCATCTATACCTCCGGCACGACCGGGCCGCCCAAGGGCGCCATGCTGTCCCAGGAGGGCTACCTGTGGATCGGGAAGGCTTCATCACAGGTTATCGCGCCCCATCCGGACGACGAGAGCATCTCCTTTTTGCCCCTCAACCATGTATATGAACAGATCTATGACCTGATGATCCATCTGAATGTGGGTCATATCGTGAATTTCACCGAGAACACCGATACGGTAATGGCGGACATGCGGGACGTCTCCCCCACGATCTTTCACGCCGTTCCCCGGATCTGGGAGAAGTACTACTCGGGGATCGTCCTCAAGATGTACGAGGCCACCTGGCTCAAGAAACTGCTCTTTAAACTCTCCCTCGATATGGGGACAAAATACAACGATTACCGCCTGGCAGGCAAGGACGCCCCGCCGCTCATTGCCCTGGGCTACTACCTGGCCTATTTCGCCGTCTTTCGAAAACTGAAGAAAAGGCTCGGTTTCGACCGGGTGCGGATCGGTTTTTCCGGCGCCGCCCCGATTTCTCATAATATCCTGAAATTTTTCCAGAGCATCGGCATTCCGATCCGGGAGGGTTACGGGATGACCGAGACCACCGGGATTACCCATATGTCGGACGAATATAATTTCAAGCTCGGCACGGTGGGGAAGGCCCTCCCGGGCACCGAGGTGAAGATCGCCGCCGATGGAGAGATCCTGGTGAAGCACAGGGGGATTTTTAAGGGTTACTACCGTGATCCGGAGAACACCGCGGCGGCCCTGATCGACGGCTGGATGCATACCGGAGACGTGGGCGAGATTGACGAGGAAGGCTATCTGAAGATTACGGACCGGAAAAAGGACCTGATCATCACGGCGGGCGGCAAGAACATCGCCCCCCAGTACATCGAAAACCTGCTCAAATTCTCCCCCTATATCAACGATACCGTGGTCATCGGCGATGGCCGCAAATACCTCGTGGCCATCATCGTCATCGATGAGGAGAATGTGATGAACTACGCCCAGCAGTTGAAGGTCCAGTACACCACCTTTGCCAGTCTGACCAAAACGGAAGAGGTCCAGAAGCTGATTCAGGAGGAGATAAACAAGGTCAATTCCCAGATGGCCCGGGTGGAGAACATCCGGAAGTTCCGGATTCTGGATAAGAAACTCTACACCGAAGACGGCGAGGTGACGCCCACCATGAAGGTCAAGCGCAAGGCGATCAACGCCCAGTATAAGGATCTGATTGAATCGATGTACAAGGATTGACGACTTCGTAAAAAGTCCGGATGCTGCGTTGCGCCGCATCCCTCCCCCGCCTTCGCGGGGGCAGGCTTACGGCGTATTCCGGGGACACGTTCTGATCCCTTTGGGCATCCGGAACATTTCCACGACGCCTCATTCCTCAGGATTTGCGCGCCTTGCCTGCGGAGCTTTTTACGAAGCCGTCCCGAAAATAGCCGTAGGGGGCGTTAGCGAAGCGTAACGCACCGGAACAATTGGTGCGCCCAGACGCACCATACATTCTGACGGTTGAAGGGGGGCGCCATGGGAGAAGAGCAGGAAGCGAGACCTACGAGGGCACAGCGGCGCGAGGAAGAGCGGGAGAAAAACCGGCGCCATTGGGAGGAGCAGGATGCCATCCTTTTCAGACATCGCGAGGATGCCTATCAGGTAGGTGGCGCCGCGCAGGCGGAGCGCCTGGCCAAACAGGGGAAACGGCCCATGCGGGACCTGGTGGCGATGCTGATCGATCCCGGAACCGAATTCTTTGAACTGGGCCTGGACGCCGGTTACGATATTGGCGAGAAACGTCTCTACGGCGGCGATGTTTACAAGGAGGAAAATCGGGGCCACATCCCCGGCGGCGGGGTGATTACCGGGGTCGGGGTTGTCCAGGGCAAGGACTGCATGATCTTTGCCAATGAAAACCGCCTCGCCGCGGGAACCTACTTTCCTATCACCCTGAAAAAGCATATGCGGGCGCAGGCCATTGCCGAGCAATGTCGCCTTCCCTGCATCTATATCGCCGACTCGGGCGGGGTGAACCTGCCGCTTCAGTTGGGGGTCTTTGCCGACGAGGGCCATTTTGGCAACATGTTTTACAATATGTGCCGGATGTCCGCCCTGGGCATCAAGCAGTACACCCTCTCCACGGGGGGAAATACCGCCGGCGGGGCTTACATTGTGTACCTGGCCTCCGAATCGGTGATGATCGAAAAACTTTCCTATGCCTTTCTCGCCGGTCCGCCCATGGTGAAGGCCGCGATCGGCGAGACGGTTTCCATGGAGGACCTCGGCGGCGCCTATGTCCATACCAGACATTCAGGCGGCTGCGATCACCTGGTCAAGACCCAGGAAGAGGGGATCAAAAAACTCCGGGACCTCATGGAGTTCGAGCCGAGCCAAAAGCTCCATATCGAAAGGCGCGAATCGCGCCCGCCGAAATACGATCATCTGGAGATGATCTGCTGTACGCCGGCAGATACTTACCACTACCTGCCCGTGAAAGATACCATCAAGTGCCTGGCCGATGACAGCTATTTCCATGAGTACAAGCCCACCTACGGGCCGGGTCGCGGCGACTCCCTGGTCTGCGGCAAGATGTGGCTCAAAGGCATCCCCATCGGGGTGATCGCGTCCAATGCCTCGGGGATCATCTATATCGAAGCCGCGAGAAAGGCCACGGAGTGGATGATCCGCTGCGGCAACTCCAAGCTGCCCGTGCTTTTTCTTCAGGCCTCGCCGGGATACATGGTGGGCAAGGCCGAGGAATGGGGGGGGATCGGCAAGTATGGCGCGGACATGGTCCGGACCTGCAGCTGCCTCGAGGTTCCCCGGATCACCTACATCATCGGTCCCGATCACGGCGCGGCAAACTATGGCATGTGCGGCCGGGCCTTTCGACCCCGATTTCTCTTCACCAGTATGCGCGGACGGACGACGGTCATGTCCGGAGAGACCGCCGGGTTCATCCTGGAGACGATCCGCCGGAAGAACATCACCGATAAGAGCGGCCAGGTGGATGAGGCTGAGATGGCGAGATTTCGCCAGATGATGAGGGACCGTTACGACGCGGAGGGCCATCCCTTCTATACCGGGTCTCTCCTGTTTCATGACGGGGTGATTGCCTTCAGCGAGGCCAGGGACAAGCTGGCCCGGGCCTTCGAGATTGCCCTGCGGGTGCCCTTGAGGGATTCAGCCTGGGGGGATTTGAAGGTTTAATGATCGCTGATAAGGTGATTTCTATGACGCAAGTACTGTTAAAAGAAAGCACTTCCGAAGGCATCCTCATCCTGACCCTGCATCGCCCCGAGGCGATGAACTGTTTCAATCTGGAACTCCTGGGCGCCCTGGGGGAGGCCATTGCCGAGGCAAATTTTGATGCCTCCGTCCGCTGTCTCATCATTACCGGAGCGACAGGAGACGACCCGAAAAAAGCCGCCTTTTCCACGGGCGCCGATCTCAAAGAACGGCGCGGCATGACTCCCGCTGAGGTACGTCGGTACATCTCTACCATCCGCAATACCTTTACCGCGGTGGCGCAGGCTCGCATGCCCGTCATTGCCGCCCTCAATGGTTACGCCTTTGGCGGCGGACTGGAGCTGGCGCTTGCCTCCGATCTCCGGATTGCCTCGACCAACGCCATCATGGGTCTTACCGAAACAAGCCTTGCCGTTATCCCCGGCGCCGGCGGTACCCAGAGATTGCCCCGGATCATCGGGATTGGCAGGGCCAAGGAGCTTATCTTTACCGCCCGGCGGATCACGGCCCAAGACGCCCTGGCGATCGGACTGGTGAACCGGGTGGTGGAATCTGACGGGCTTATGGATGCGGCGCTTGGTCTGGCCCGGGAGATCTGCGCGAACGGGCCGGTGGGGGTTGCCCAGGCCAAGTTCGCGATAAATAACGGGATGGAAGCGGCCTTGGGCGTGGCCCTGGAGCTGGAATCGAAGGCCTACGAGGCGACCATCCCCACGAAGGATCGCCTGGAGGCGCTGGCCGCCTTCGCCGAGAAGAGAAACCCGGTCTTCAAGGGCGAATAGGTTCCGCAGAAGTTGAAAGTAATAAAATGGACCTTCTGGAAGAACTCAAAAAACTAGCGCTTAAATTAGACCAGGCAAGGATTGATTATGCTTTATGCGGAGGTTTGGCTATCGCCATTTATGCTAAGCCCCGAGCAACACTCGATATTGATATCATGATCGATCCAGCCTTTCTTGTAAAAACCAAGGAGGCGGTGAAAGAACTGGGCTTTACCCTGAGTTCGGCACCGATGGAATTCCAAGATGGCGCCGTCATAATACATAGATTGATCAAAATAGATAAAGATTCAGGTGAACATCTCGTTTTGGATTTGCTGATTGTAACCCCGGAAACGAAAAAAGCCTGGGATGATCGCCTTACCGTCGAGTGGGAGGGAGAACCATTGAAAGTGGTTTCCCCGCAAGGTCTGATTTTGCTGAAATCGTTCCGTAACACGGGTCAAGATCAGGATGATATTGAATATCTCAGGAGTTTGGAAAATGAAGATTGATATGCGTTCAGAGGCTATTGGAAAGCGCTTGAAGATTGTAAATGAGCTAAGACGAACATGCCTTTCGCTTGCTAATTCCAGTGCAGGGAAGGAGATACTAAAGAAATATTCCGCCAACAAGTCGGTGCAGCGGACTTTGCAGTCGCTCGGCCGCTGACCGCATCGTTAGGCGCTTATGCAAACTGCACTCTACTTCGCGGCGTTTCTGCTGGTTGCTGTGGGAATCGCCCATTCCTATTTGGGCGAACGCTACATCTTGATTCGCCTATTCCGCCGCGAGGATTTACCAAAGCTCTTCGGCAGCCCCGAGTTCACGATTCGGACACTTCGGTTCGCTTGGCATGTCACATCTGTGGCTTGGTGGGGATTCGCGGCAATTCTCTTTCTGCTGGCGCACCCGCCTGCAACATCGAGCGCCGTCGGCCTCGTGATTGGCTGCACCTTCCTCGCCCACTTTGCCATTGCGCTTGCCGGATCTCGGGGTAAACACTTGTCATGGCCAGTATTCCTCGCCATTGGAATAATCATCATCTATGCAACCCGCACCTGAATCGCGGCGTTATGCCCCAGCGCCTTCGCTACGGCGGTGCGCATGTCTTTGAGGTATTATAATATACGAGGAGCTAATTGCAAAACTCACGGCAAAGACGGCCACGACGGAGCGTGGCCCTCCGAAAGGCGCGGAAAACGGCATGTTTTGCAGACGGGAGGGACGCGCTCCGTCGCGTCCGCAAGAGTTTTGCAATTGGCTCCGAGGTAATTTTTCACTTCCCAGGCCACTCGTTCCTTTCCTTCAGGACCTCCCGGTAGATCTCCAAAGCCTCATTCACCGCCGGCATTCCGGCATAGGTGCCGATCTGAAAGAAAATCTCGGCCAGTTTACGGGGGTCGCAACCCACGTTGAGGGCGGCGTTTACATGGAGCCTAAGTTCTTGCCCCGCCCGCAGGGACGCCAGGGCGGCGCAGGTTATCATCTGTCTCTCCGGCAGGGTTAAGACGTTCCGGGAATAAAGATTCCCCGTGATAAACCGGGAAAAATCGTTCGCCAGCTCCCGATCAAACTCCCGCCAGGTGAGGTAGGGGGGATCCATTCGGATTCCCTGACCGAAGAGTTTGCCCGCGGTCTCCCGGGTCTTTTTTGTGAGATCATCGTCCATTTATTTCCCTCCAATTAGAGTGTCGGGTGTTTTGAGTTTTCTTTGGAGGGACGCGCTCCGTCGCGTCCGTAGCGGAAATTGCCGTATTCACGGCTTTTGCGGCCATGACGGAGCATGGCCCTCCAAAAAATCAGGCAATTTACATGCTTGGATAATGCCGCCGCAGGTGGCGTGAGTTGCCAACCGCCTCCAGTCTTATTTACGTAAAAACACATCCTTTCCCTTGTCCTGCAGATAGACCGCATCATATCTGTTGCCCTTCGCGTCGCCATAGGCATCTTCACCGGCTTCGCGGCAGGCTGGACAGGCGTACCTGGGGATAATCGCGGCAAAGATATGGAGACCCGTGTCGGCCCGTGAATCGATGGTGACCATGCCGCCACAGTCGTGACAGATCCTGACAGTCTCTTCCTGGGTTTCCCTGATCCCGTCGGTGTCATAGTAGATTGACTTGTGCCTTTTTTGGAACCGATCGCCAGGAATGATCTTTTTTCTGTTTTCCTCCCCGTTCTCCCGCCGACTCATAATCTTTCCCGTCAGCTGTTCGATGTAGCGGGTTATTTCCGCCGTCTGCCGCAGGGAGGAAGGGTCATAGTCAGGTTCCCGCACGTGACTGTAGTCAAGGCCCGCCATGGCCAGGATGATTCCCACGTTTACATAGGGCAGGGCGGCCTCGATGGAGTATCCTCCCTCCAGGACGGCGATCCGGGCGCCGAGCCGATCTACCAGCCGGGCGTATCCCCGGGCGCTGAAGGACATGTTGGTGATCGGGTCGCTGTAGTGATTGTCCTGGCCCGCGGAGTTTATGATCAGCTCCGGCTGAAATTCGGCGAGTACAGGCCTGATCAGATGATCCATCACATAGAGAAACCCCTCGTCGGAGGTGCGGGGCGGCAGGGGGATGTTAATGGTGGCGCCCAGGGCGTTGGGGCCTCCCATTTCCTCGGGAAAGCCGGTTCCCGGGTAGAGGGTCCGTCCATCCTGATGAAGGGAAATGCAAAGGACATCCGGGTCATGCCAGAATATATCCTGTGTTCCGTCGCCATGATGACAATCCGTGTCAACGATTGCGATCTTCCGGATGCCGAATCGTTTCCGGAGATAATCGACCATGATGGCTTCGTTGTTTATGTTGCAGAATCCCCTCGCCCCATGCACGACCAGCATCGCGTGATGTCCGGGAGGCCGCACCAGGGCGAAGGCATTGTCCACCTCTTTCGTAAGGACCTTCTCCGCCGCGGTTATCGCCCCGCCGGCGGCGATCAAATGGGGTTCGCTCGTGACGCATTCCGGATCCGGTACGCAGATATGGGTTCTGTTAACATCCTCCAGAGAGGCCATCCGGGGCTTGAATTCGTGAATCTCCGCGAGATCGAGCAGCCCTTCCTCCGCCACCTGGTCCTGGGTGTACAGGAGGCGTTCCTCCCGCTCGGGGTGGGTGGGCGAGATCGCCCAGTCGAAGGCGGGGAAAAAGATCAGGCCTGTTTTTCTCTTCTCCATGGCGAAAATCCCCTTTAACCCAGGATGCTCAGACCCGGTTTAAGCTGCGCCCTGATCCTGATGTTCTGCCCGGTTCGGTAATGATCCCTGATCATGGGATATTCCAGCTCTTCCAGGAAATCAATTTCCATCTCGTCCCCGGCGATTCCCATACCGCCCGCCTTTTCCCGCAACCTCTCCCGGAGGATCGCTTTCGCCTCCCTGATCGTAAAACCCGCGGGGATGCTGAAACGTTGTCCCTGTTCGCTGATCGTGGCGAGGCGCCTTTCCGTATCGGCAGTCATGGTCATTTCCAGGGTGACTCGGGAGAGGGCGGCTCCGAAGGCATTGGCCACTTCCGCGTCGGGCGGGACATAAAACGGACAAGCCAGGTGGGACCCCAGGAGGGGGGCCAATATTTGCGCCGGTCCGCCGACCACGTACAGAATCTCGGGATGAAACTGCCAGCCCTCCAGATATTCCCTTACGGTATAAACCGGTCTTTGGTTGATTGAACTTATCTCCCGCTCAATTTCCTCCCCGATGAGAACGCACATCCTGTTCAGAACGGCCCGCGCGGTGTCTAACAGGGGAAGCCGCATCGCCCGGGCCAGGGGGTTCATTGCCGCCTCTGCCAGTTCTGTCCGGCCCAGGCAGGCAAGGCCCAGCAATACCATGGCGTCGGTAGGGGTCGGCCCGGGACCGCCGAGGGCGGCTGCCTGCCCTTCCCGCTCTGGTCCGATGACCAGCTCCCCTTCGGCGAAGGATACCCGGCTGTCCCCGCCGACGCCTATCGACCTGGTTCGCATGGCACGAATCGCGGTCTTATGGCCGCCGATGATCGCGCCCTGTGGCTCAAGGAGCGGCACTCCCCGGGCGAGAATCGCAATGTCGGTGGTAGTGCCGCCACTGTCCAGGGCAATCGC
>JAXMLI010000119.1:0-7072 GCA_034368785.1 Smithellaceae bacterium
GGGCACAAGGCCCTGGACTACAACAACATAGGCCGTAGGGGCACGGCATGCCGTGCCCCTACACGACAGCGTCATCAAGACTACAGTCACGGTAGGATAAGCAATGACTAAAACGCGGAAACCCTGGGGAGGACGGTTCCAGGCCGACACGGACGAGGAGGTGGAAGCCTTTACCTCTTCCCTGGCCTATGACCGCCGGCTCTACCGTCACGATATCGCCGGGAGCATCGCCCATGCGAAAATGTTGACCAGACAGGGAATAATATCTGCTGAAGAAGGGAAATTGATCATTTCCGGCCTCAAGGGGATCCGCCGGGATATCGAGACCGCCAGGGTTAACTTCCACGCCGATGATGAGGATATTCATATGGCAGTGGAGAAGCTCCTCATCGAACGGATAGGAGAAGCCGGCGGCAAGCTCCACACCGGGCGAAGCCGGAACGACCAGATCGCGCTCGATCTGAGATTGTACCTCCGGGATGAGATCAAGGAGATTCATGTCCGGATCGAAGCCTTTCAAGGGGTTTTACTGGCCCTGGCCAAGGCGGAGAAGGATACGATTCTTCCTGGTTACACCCATCTCCAGAAGGCCCAGCCGGTACTCCTGGCCCATTACTTCCTGGCCTACTGGGAGATGCTCGACCGGGACGCGGAGCGGCTGCGGGACTGTCAAAAACGCGCCAATGTCCTCCCTCTGGGTGTCGCGGCGCTCGCGGGGACCAGCTTGCCTTTGGACCGGGCCTATACGGCAAAACTTCTCTCATTTCCGAAGGTGAGCCGCAACAGTCTCGATACCGTGGCCGACCGGGATTTCCTCGCGGAATTCACCTTCTCTGCCTCCCTGATCATGATGCATCTGAGCAGGCTCTGCGAGGATCTGATCCTCTGGTCCAGCGACGAGTTTCGCTTTATCGAAATAGGCGATGCCTTTACCACCGGCAGCAACATCATGCCCCAGAAGAAGAACCCCGACGTGGCCGAGTTGATCCGGGGGAAAACGGGCCGGGTTTACGGCAACCTGGTGGCGCTGCTCACGTTGCTGAAGGGCCTGCCCATGAGTTACAACCGGGATCTTCAGGAGGACAAAGAACCATTTTTCGACACGGTGGATACCGTGAAGGCCAGTTTGCAGGTGTTGACGAAGATGATGCGGAACATCCGGTTTGACCGCGAGAGGATGCTCGCAGAGGCGGGCCGGGGTTTTTCCACGGCCACGGATATCGCGGAATATCTGGTGATCAAGGGGATTCCCTTTCGGGAGGCCCACGGCATCGTCGGGCGTATTGTCCGCTACTGCCTGGACGGGAACAAAACCCTGAGCGATCTCACGCTGGAAGAATTCCGGACCTTTTACCAGGGGTTTGAAGAGGGTATTTTTGAATGTATCGAGGTGGTCAATTCCGTCCGGAGCAAGAGGGTAATCGGCGGCACCTCCCACGACGCGGTACATGCCCGGCTTAAGGCAATGGAGAAGGACCGATGAGGGGCATAGGGGACTGTCCCGGATTTACGGACGTAGCGAAGCGAAGTCGTAGAATAGGGCCTGTCCCCTTCTACCTGTGGACAGTTTTCCTTCTCCTGGCGTTAATGCTGGCCGGTTGCGGACTCAAGACCGATCCGAGACCGAAAACCCTATCCCCCCCGGAGGCGATCCGCGATCTCTTAGTGAAAGGCACTGATGAGGGGGCGCTCTTGGAATGGCGTCTGGCCGGTGATGCCGGCGTGACCACAGGATTCAGGATACAGCGGGCGGAAATCAGCCAGGCCTGCCCCACCTGCCCCCAAAGGTATGAGCTGATTGCTTCCCTGACCAGGGGCGAGGCAGTCTCGGAGAAGGGCGGCGGTGGTTTTTTTCGGTTTCTTGACCGGGGCGCCAGGCCGGGGACGGCCTACAGTTGGCGGCTGTCCGCCTGCAATGACAAGGGGAGATGCAGCGAGGCGGCGCCCGTTGGATCAGGGAAGTAGTCGCCGCCCTTGAGGCGGCCTGCAGGCGGCAGCGGAGACGCCCACAAGGGGCTATGCTACAACGGCCAGGAGGCATAAGATACGATGCATGATTTTCACTATAAAAATGAGGTCCTCCATTGCGAGGAGGTGTCTGTCCAGGAACTGGCCGGCGCGGTTGGGACGCCCTTCTATCTCTACAGCAATCGCACCCTGACCAATCATTACCGGGTTTTCGACGAGTCCTTTTCCGGGATGCCCCATCTGATCTGCTACGCGCTAAAGGCCAATTCCAATTTGGCCTTGCTGAGGATATTCATTCGCAACGGCGCCGGGCTGGATATCGTTTCCGGAGGCGAGTTGTTCCGGGGAATCCGGGCCGGGGTAGACCCGGCAAAGGTGGTCTATTCCGGGGTTGGAAAAAAAATAGAGGAGATAGACGCGGCAATTGCCGCGGGGATACTCATGTTTAATGTGGAATCATCCCAGGAACTTGAGGTGATAAATGACCGGGCAAGGCAGTCGGGGATAAAGGCCGGGATTGCCCTCCGGGTGAATCCGGACGTGAATCCCGAAACCCACCCGTACATCTCCACGGGGCTCCGGGAAAATAAATTCGGAATAGATATCCAGAAATCCCTTGAACAGTACCGCCACGCCGCGAAACTGCCCTGGCTGGATATCAAGGGGGTGAGTTGTCATATCGGTTCGCAGATCACCAAGATTGCCCCCTTTGTGGATGCCCTGGAAAAACTGAAAATCCTTATGAACAACCTGAAGAAAGAGGGTTTCAACATCCGCTATCTGGACCTGGGCGGGGGCCTGGGGATCACCTACAACGAAGAGACGCCGCCCCATCCGGTTGACTATGCCCGCGCCCTGATGGATGCGGGGAAGGACCTGGACTGCACCTTCATTTTCGAACCGGGACGGGTGATTGTCGGCAATGCGGGGATCATGGTTACCTCTGTCCTTTACACCAAGAACACAGACCAGAAGAACTTTGTCATCGTCGATGCAGGCATGAACGATCTTATCCGTCCCAGTCTGTACAGCGCCTATCAGTTTATCCAGCCGGTGATCAGACGTGCCGGCGAGGAGATCGTGGCCGATATTGTGGGTCCTATTTGCGAGTCCGGCGATTTTCTCGCCAAGGGCAGAAGGATTCCGAGGCTTGAGCGCGGGGAACTGGCGGCGGTGATGAGCGCCGGGGCCTACGGGTTTGCCATGGCCTCCAACTACAATTCCCGCCCCCGGGTTCCGGAGGTCCTGGTTTCCGGCGATAAATACTTTGTCATCAGGAAGCGTGAGCAGTATGAAGATTTGATCCGGGGTGAAGAGATCCCGGGGTTTTTAAGGGATGAAGAGTGAAGTTCTTGATGGATTGCAGGGGCGGGTTTTAAACCCGCCCCTGCCCACCTGACCCTTACCCATAAGTCCCGCTGGACACGGTAGAAAGGTAGAAATGTAGGGTGCGTTAGGCGGCTTTTTGCCGTAACGCACCGGATAATTCGGTGCGTTACGCTCCGCTAACGCACCCTACAACTTGTGCCTCGCGTGTCCAGCAATATTTGTGTCCAGCGGTCAGCCTGCCCACGAGGGCGGTGGGCAAGTGGGATCGAGGGAGTCAGGCTGTAGCCTGAAAGACTATAAGCTGTAGCCTGAAAGACTATAAAAGGAGCGTCTATGTTCAAGGGAGCCATAGTGGCATTGGTAACGCCTTTTAAGGCCGGCAAGGTGGATGAGCGGGCCTTGCGTGAGTTGATCGAATTCCAGATCGAAAACGGCACCGCCGGGATCGTCCCCTGCGGGACCACCGGCGAGTCGAGCACTCTTTCCCATGAGGAGCATGATCTGGTGATCGAGATCACCATCGATGCCGTAAAAAAACGCATACCCGTCATTGCCGGGACCGGTTCCAACAGCACCGAGGAAGCCCTGCGGCTTACCCGGCATGCCTGGAAGGCCGGGGCTGATGCGGCCCTGGTGGTTACCCCTTACTACAACAGGCCCACGCAGGAAGGCCTCTACAGGCATTACCGGGCCATTGCCGAGGAGACACCGATTCCGGTTATTCCCTACAATGTTCCCGCGAGGACCGGGGTTAATCTGCTGCCCGAGACGGTAGCGCGGCTCGCGGAGATAAAGAATATCGTGGGGATCAAGGAGGCCTCCGGTTCTTTCAAGCAGATCAGTGATATCCTCGCCCTTTGCGGCAGTGAATTTGACGTTCTATCCGGTGACGATCAGATTCTGCTGCCTCTTTTGGCCCTTGGGGCCAAGGGGGTTATCTCGGTGGCATCCAACGTGGCGCCGGCCCAGATGTCCGGGATGATCGAGGCCTTTGCGGCGGGGAATATCGCTCTGGCCAGAGAGATCCATTTCCGTCTCAGTCCCCTGATGGAAGCCCTCTTTATCGAAACGAGCCCCATTCCCGTAAAGGCGGCACTCTTCTTGATGGGCAGGATCGAATACGATCTCAGGCTTCCCCTCTGTCCCATGGCGCCGGCCAATTATGAAAAACTGCGCCTGGTCATGGCGGAGACGGGGCTTCTGTGATCAACGATCAACTAAGGGGGCGATCATGATCAAGGCGATTGTAACAGGCGCCGGCGGCAGGATGGGCGGGCGGATCATAGACCTTATCGGTTCAACCGAGGGGATAGAATTGGCGGGGGCGGTGGAAAGCCCCGGTCATCCCCTGGTGGGTCACGATGCGGGAGAGCGTCTGGGCCTGGGGCGAATCGGGGTTGCCGTGGTGGACAACCTCGCTCTCTGCATTGAAGGGGGAGATGTCATCATTGACTTCACCCGGGCAGAGGCATCCCTGGTTCATCTGGAGATGGCGGTGGAGAGGGGACGGGCCCTGGTGATCGGCAGTACCGGATTTTCCACCGTCCAGCGGGACCGCCTGCGGGAGCTGGCGCCGGGCACAAGGTGTGTCTTTTCCCCCAACATGAGCGTCGGGGTAAACGTCATGTTCCAGGTACTCCGGATGGCGGCGGAAATTATCGGCAGGGATTACGATGTGGAACTCATGGAGATTCACCATAACCTGAAGAAGGATGCCCCGAGCGGGACCGCTCTCAAGATGGCGGAGATTATCGCCCTGGCCACCGGCCGGGATCTCGCCCGTTCGGCGGTCTATGGAAGAAAAGGCCTGACGGGTGAGCGTACTAAAGAAGAAATCGGCATCCAGACCATGCGGGCCGGGGATATCGTCGGGGAACACACGGTAATGTTTGCCGGTCAGGGCGAGAGGCTCGAATTCATTCATCGCGCCCACAGCAGGGACAATTTCGCCTCCGGGGCGATCAGGGCGGCAAAGTGGCTTGTTAACCAGCCGCCTGGTCTTTATGAGATGGCGGATGTCTTGGGATTCCGCTAATCTATGATGGTGCGGTAAAAACTTCCCAAGGCGTCATTCCCGCGGAGGCGGGAATCCAGAGGTACTTTAAAACACTGGATTCCGGGTCAAGCCCGGAATGACAGCAATATTTTCATGCTTCGTGGTGCCGCCGCGGAGGCATGGGGGGTTTTTACGAGGACGTCAATTTATGCCTATTGACTGCGCACAGGGACCGCCCCGGCTGGTGACTGCCTATATCGGCCTTGGTTCCAATGTGGGCGAACCCCTCGCAAATTGTCTGAAAGCCCTGGATCTGATCGACCAGCGGGAAGGGATAAGGCTCCTCCGGCGATCGTCCTTCTACCGGACGGAGCCTGTGGGGCTGCTCGAGCAGGATTGGTTCATCAATTGCGTGGCCGAGATTAACACAACCTTGCCGCCGGTTGAGCTATTGAATGCCCTGCAGGACGTGGAACGGTCCCTGGGAAGGGAACGGGGGGTCAGGTGGGCGCCCAGGACGATCGATCTGGATATTCTCTTCTACGGGCAGGAGATAGTCCGGGAAGAGGGGATTTCCATTCCCCACCCCGAATTGCACAAGCGGAGATTTGTCCTGATACCCATGAAGGAAATCGCGTCCTACCTGATTCATCCGGTATTTTGCGTTTCCATCGCCGGCCTGATCGAGCGGGTGGAGGATAATAGCAGGGTAGAGCGGACGTACTGATAATGACGACAAGAGGTTCTGGGAGATGTTGTTCAGGTTAATCGTTGCGGTAGTGATTGTTTTTGTATTATACAGGGTGGGCAGATGGTTCATCGCTCATTTGAACCAGAAAAATATACGGTCAGCCAAAAGCCCTCAGACCATCGCCAGGGAAGATCTGGTGGAGGATCCCAATTGCGGCACCTATATCCCCCTGAGCAGCGCATACAGAGAAACATTAAGCGGGGAAGACGTTTATTTCTGCAGCGCCAAATGCCGCGATGAATACCGGCGGAAACATCGATAAACTGTTCCCTTTTTCGCTTTCTCACCCTTTTGTTTAAGGCGGTTATGATCGACTATCTGAAGAATCGTTACGACAGACTGACCGGACGGGTGGACGAGAGCGACATCTACAACCTGCCCAACGCCATTACCCTGCTGCGCATCTGTGTGATCCCGGTGCTGTTTCTCCTCCTCCTTTCGCCGGGGAAGATCTGGAGTCTTGTGATCGCCCTGATCTTCATCGCCGCCAATCTCACGGATCTGCTCGATGGATATATCGCCCGTCGGTACCATATAGAAACCACGATGGGCAAGTTTCTCGATCCCATTGCCGATAAACTGGTGGTCAATACGGCGATGATCCTGCTGATTCCCCTGAACCGGATCCCGGCCTGGATTGTGGCCCTCACCATCATTCGGGATGTGGCGGTCGATGGCATGAGGAGCGTGGCTTCTTCCAAGGGGGTCGTGATAGACGCGAGCAGTCTAGGGAAAAGAAAAACCCTCTGCCAGATCTTCGCTGTATCCGCCCTGATCATCCATTATCCCTTCTTCGGAATCAACGCCTATCTGGTGGGAATGGTAATCCTCTATCTGGCGCTCATTTTGACGGTGCATTCGGGAATCGACTACTTTCATAAATTTTATCGGGAAGTGATAAAAAAAACGTAGAAACGACCTCCCGGCATATGGGCGCAATCAGCAATGTCCGGCTTTTCGCGTCATCCATAAATACTCAACATACTCTTTTTGGTTCTGTTCTTGTTCCTCCCCCTTCAAGGGAGGCC
>JAXMLI010000120.1:0-2914 GCA_034368785.1 Smithellaceae bacterium
GGCTCGACCGGGAAGGGGTTCCCGCGGCGGAAAGGCGATCCACCGGCGTCTCCTGCCAGTCCTCGTAGCCATTGGCGAGGCGTGAAGGGGCCGCGCCAGATTCCTCCCCCCTCTCAAGGGAGGCCTTGGGGGCGGCACTGCCTGCCTAATCCCTCCCCTTCAAGGGGGGCCTCAGAAGAGGCACTGCCTGGTTTGTCCCCCTTCAAGGGGTAGGTTAGGAGGGGGATGGGGTTTCTTGTGGCGCGGTCATTTGACCCCATCCCCACCCCGACCCTCCCCTTGAAGGGGAGGGAGATTGGGGCTGTAGGTCTCCCCTTGAAGGGAGGGGGCTTGGGGCTTTAGGCCTCGCCTTGAACCGGAGGGAGATTGGGGCTTTAGGCCCCCCCCTGCAAGGAGAAGGCCCGGCAAAGACGGCGTGACTCAAAAAGAACCCCACAAGAACAGGGGCAGTTTTCTAACGGGACATTCGTGAACGAAAATTGGGCATGGTTATTTCCTCTTTAAAATTATCCACTTGACAAATGGACTGGGTTCATGTAGTTGATATAATGGCATTCAAGTTGAGGGTATTCAATCGGGCCTCGTTTCAGGCCCGATTTTTTTAGATGGCAAGAGTTATTATGGACATCAAAAAAATAGCCGATGCGGCAACAATAAAAGAGATTAAACTGCGGCGCACCTTCGGGATCATCAGCCATCCCGACGCGGGAAAGACTACCCTGACGGAAAAACTCCTCCTCTTCGGCGGGGCGATCCAGATGGCAGGGGCGGTAAAGGCCCGCAAGGTGGCCAGGCATACCGTCAGCGACTGGATGGCGATGGAGCGGGAGCGGGGCATCTCCATCAGCACCTCCGTTATGAATTTTATCTACCGAAACTATAAGATAAACCTCCTCGACACGCCGGGACACGAGGACTTTTCCGAAGATACCTACCGTGTGCTCTCCGCCGTGGATAGCGCCCTGATGGTGATCGATAATGCCAAGGGGGTGGAGACCCAGACCCGCAAGCTGATGGAGGTCTGCCGGATGAGAAACACCCCCATCATCACCTTCATCAACAAGCTCGACCGGGAGGGCGTCAACCCGCTTGAGACGCTCTCGGAGATCGAAGACAAGCTGCAGATCGAGTGTACCCCCCTGAACTGGCCCATCGGGATGGGCAAAACGTTCCGGGGAACCTATAACCTCTACCGCCGGGAACTTCATCTCTTCTCGGCCACCCACGGGGGAAGGATCAAAGAAGGGATTCTTATCAACGATCTCGGCGACAGGAGACTGGACGAGAACCTCGGTTCGGCGGCCCGGGAACTGCGGGAGGACATCTCCCTCCTGGACGGCGCGGCGAACCCCTTTTCCCTGGAGGAATACCTGAAGGGTAATCAGACGCCGGTATTTTTTGGCAGCGCCATCAATAACTTCGGCGTACAGGAGCTGCTTGACGCCTTCGTCGAGCTGGCGCCCGCCCCTGGCGGCAGACCGACAGCCGGCCGGATCGTTTACCCCGATGAAGAACAATTTTCCGGCTTCGTTTTTAAAATCCAGGCGAATATGGACCCGGCCCACCGGGACCGGATCGCCTTCTTCCGTATCTGTTCGGGCAAATTCACCCGGGGCATGAAGGTCCGGCACCATCGTCTCGGCAAGGAGATGCCGCTCCACAAGGCCACTATCTTCATGGCCCAGGAACGAACAAATGTGGAGGAGGCCCTGGCCGGAGACGTCATCGGCATCCACAACTACGGGACACTGAAGATCGGCGACACCCTGACCGAGCAGGAACCCCTCTCTTTCAGCGGCATTCCCCATTTCGCGCCGGAACATTTCCGCAAGGTTGTTCTCAGAGACCCCCTGAAGGCCAAACAGCTGGAGAAGGGTCTCATTCAGCTCTCCGAGGAAGGGGCGGTCCAGCTCTTCAAGCCGCTGCATACAGCAGGCTTCATCCTGGGGGCGGTGGGAGTCCTCCAGTTCGAGGTGATATCCGCCCGGCTCAAAGATGAATACAATGTCAACATCCTCCTTGATCCCCTCAATCTGGCCACGGTCCGCTGGATTTCCTGCCCGGACCCCAAGATCCTGAAGGACTTCCAGAAGAACCTTCAGGCAAACCTCGCCCTGGACGCCCAAGGCAATCTGGCCTATCTGGCCCAGAACGAGTGGCGGCTCGCCGACCAGATGAAACTCTGGCCCAAGGTGGTATTCGACAAGACCATCGAGATTTCCACAAATTGATTGACATGACCAAGGGTAATATGGTCTGCATATCCGGACAAACTCACACAGAAAAATAAGAAAACCGCGCAGAAAGCTAAAAGACCAGCGGGACAAGGTAAGAATGTTGCCATGAGCATTAATAATCCCACTCAGCTGGCGGTCTTTACCCTCGAAGGGCATAAGTACGCCTTGAATATATCCGTTATTGAACGGGTGTTGCGTTCGGCGGAGATAACGCCTTTGCCGGATTCGCCTGATATTGTCATGGGAATAATCAATTTGCAGGGCCTGGTGATTCCTGTTGTTAATGTCAGAAGACGGTGTCGTCTGCGTGAGCGGGAAATGGACCTCAGCGACCATATTATCATCGCGAAGACAGCAAAGAGGATGGTTGCCCTTCTGGTTGACGAGGTATTGGGGATATCTGAATATTCAACAGGACATATAGTGCCACCAGGCGAAATTGTACCTTCCATGGATTTTGTGGAGGGAGTGGTTAAAACGGCGGACGGCATGATACTTATTCATGATCTGAACAGATTTCTGTCCCTCGACGAAGAGAGCGTTTTGGATGCCGCAATATCAGCACATAAAGAATGAATCAGGACAGGCAATTTCTCCCCTTCTGTTAAAGGAAGTAAGCGATTATATCGGCCTTCGTCTTGGTTTAAACTATCCGCGGGAGAGATGGGGCGATCTCG
>JAXMLI010000121.1:0-3808 GCA_034368785.1 Smithellaceae bacterium
TGGAAAATCTGCTTCCTCGGGGGCGCTGAAAAAGGTTCGCATGAGGATCCTGTCTGGAGACGGCCCTTGGGAGAAAACGCTTATCAGTATCAAGGGACATTACAGCACGGATATCCCCCTCAAAGAAACGGGGGAGTACCAGGCGATATTGGCTATTGAAACGGAGAAAAACGGTAATGTTGAATTCAGAGTAAACTTGAAAAATGAATAGATTGGAAGCGATTCGCATAAATCTCTCGCGCGGCAAATGCTCTGACCATTGATTTTTTATGAGTTTTTAAAGAATAAACATCCTCAACCCTTCAGACCGTACTTCTTCAGCTTATAACGGAGCATCCTTTCACTGATCCCCAGGATTTCCGCCGCCCTGGTCTGATGGTGTCCCGCCTTTTCCATGGCTTCCAGGAGACGATTTCTCTCCAGTTCCTCCACGGAATCCTTGAGAGACCCTTCATCCTTGCGGGAATCCGACGGGGACTGGCGGCGGTTTGCCTGATTAAATGGCAGGTCTTCGACGGTAATAACATCATCTCTGGCAATCACCACCGCCCGTTCAATGATATTTTCCAGTTCACGAACATTGCCGGGATAATCATATTTCATCAGCAAATCCTGGGCTTCGCTGCTGATCCCCGTTACCGTCTTGCGGTTTTCCCCGGAGAAGCGACTGATAAAATGGTTAATCAGAACCGGGAGATCATCCTTCCTCTCCCTGAGAGGAGGGACATGAAGCATGATTACATTAAGCCGGTAGAAAAGATCTTCCCGAAACAGGCCATCCCGCACCAGTTCCTCCAGATTGCGATTGGTGGCCGCAATGATCCTCACATCGGCCTGGAGATTCTGATTTCCCCCCAGTCGCTGGAATTGCCGCTCCTGAAGAAACCGGAGGAGCTTTACCTGAATCGTCAGGGATATATCGCCGATTTCGTCGAGAAAGAGGCTCCCGCCGTCAGCCTCCTCCACCCGGCCGATTCTCCGCACATGGGCGCCCGTAAAGGCCCCCTTTTCATGACCGAAAAGCTCGCTCTCCAGCAGGTTTTCATGCAGGGCGCCGCAATTAACCGCGATCAGCGGTTTGTTCACCCGGGGGCTCAGATTATGGATCAGCCTGGCCAGCAATTCCTTGCCCGTCCCGCTCTCTCCCCCGATCAGCACATTGGCCCGGCTGGTCGCCACCCGGCCACAGAGATTTACCAGCTCTTCCATCTTCCCGCTACGGTAAATGATGTTGTCAACCGTCACCCCCCGTTCTTTCAGTCCCTGGCGCAGAATCTGATTCTCCCTGATCAGGGTGCGCCTTTCCGCCACCCTTCCCAGGAGGAAAAAGAGTTCATCAAACTCAATCGGCTTGGTGATATAATCCAGAGCGCCCACCTTCATGGCATCAACGGCAGATTCAATCGTCCCATAGGCGGTGATAATCACCACGTCTATTTCGGGGTTTATTCTCTTTACCTCCCCAAGAACCTGCATCCCATCCATGCCGGGCATTTTATAGTCCAGAAGCAACAGATCATAATGGTTTTTGGCCAGTTTCTGGAGCGCCTGCTCGCCATTCTCCGCCTCGGTCACATTATGGCCTTCCTTCTCCAGGTGGTTCTTAAGAATTTCCCGCTGAGACCTGCCATCCTCCACCACCATGATCTCAAGTTTCTTCATAACATTCTATCCCCTTAGATCTTCTTTTGACGGAAGGATCACGTCAAACTGGGTGCCCACGCCAGGCTGACTGAAGACGCGGATCTCTCCACCATGCCCCCGGATGATCTCATGGGCCAGGGCAAGCCCCAGACCCAGACCCTTTTCCTTCGTGGTGTAGTCGGGGCTGAAGATCTGCTCCACCTCCTCGGGCGCCATGCCGCATCCCGTATCGGTGATGCTGACGGTTACATGACCCTTCCGGTTCGGTGTGACTCGAACCTCTATGCTCCCCCCGCCTTCGATGGATTCCATGGCATTTTTCAGAAAGTTCAGGAAGGCCTGCTGGAGCTTGTCCATATCCATGGGGATGGTAACGGTTTGACTATCCCAGACGGTGGTTATTTGGATGCCCTGGGAGACGGCCTCCTCCCGGATCAGGTTAACTATCTTCTGCAGCACCTCCACCAAGGAGTAATTATGCAACTCGAGGCGACGGCTCCGGGAGAAAGAAAGGAACTCTTCAATAATACCATTGAGACGACGGATCTCGTCCCGGATGATACCGGTGAACATGCCGAATTCTCTTTGCTTGTCCTCCTCGGAGGGCATGAATTCCCTCTTCATCCGTTGGCTTGCCATGCTTATGGCGTTCAAGGGATTGCGTATCTCGTGCGCCACCCCGGCCGCCAGCTGACCCAGGGCGGACAGGCGCTCCGCCTTTTCCAGTCTGCGTTCCATCTCCACAATGCCGGCGAGGTGCCTGTTCTGGGTGCGATAGAGGAACCACATGGATAAAAGGGCAACGGCCACGACAAAAGACAAAGAGATAAACAGACTGCGCATGTTCTCCTGCAATACCGCTTCAGTGCTGCCCATTTCCATCCCAAGCCTTACCGTGCCTGCTATCTGACCGCTCAGGGAAAGGGGCGCCCCGATATCCAGCACCTTCTTCCCCTGATACAGGACTGTTCTGCTCAATATTTTCTTTTTACCCGCCAGGAGCAACTCCCGGTCCAGTTCATCTTTTTTCCAGGGCACCGGAATGACGCCTGTTCTTCCCAGCAACACCTCCCTGCCGTCCCGGAGGACGATATAGGAAAGTCCCTGCCCCTGCCCCTGCGCCTCTCCAAATTTCTCCAGGGCCTTCTCCACCGCCACCTTGACGCTCCAATAACGGAGACCGTCATTATCCAGGGCAATAATAACGGTGCCACTGCCATCCTTGCGCTTAAGAGCCAGAAAACCGATCTTTTTTTCCGCGCTTAAGCGTTCAATCAAATCCTTGCTTAATTCGTTGGCGGGCAGTTGTCGACCATTATCCCCGATCCGGGCCGGCAGAGATCGGCTCTGGAAGACCACATTCCCCTGCTTATTCGCGACGGCAATCAACCAGAGATTCTTCTCGGCGGCAAACTTTCTCAGATAGGTCTCACTGAGGTCATCGGCCATCCATTTGCCGTCGATTTCTCGACCCAATCCGGCCAGGGCATGGGTAAGCCACTTGTGGGGAGAGAAGGCCTCATCGCCCCGGGGCGCGTAGGTATCCACCTCGCCCCGCTGGTGGGCCTTGATGAGGGTGTTCAGATTTTCCTGGGCCAGTCTCTCCAGGATGCCGATCAGACTAAGCCCCTGGTCTTCCATAAACCCCCGGAGGGTGTTTTCACTTCTTCTGAGATCCATGATCCCCATCACGATAAACAGGACGATGATCACACCACAGACCAGGCCCACCACCAGCGGCTGCAGAAAACGCCCTTTATAGGAACCGGAATCATCCTGCCAGACTAATTTTTTCCCTGAATTCATATGCCTTCCACGATAGTAGTCAGGTTTTTAGGCTGAAGCGCCCTGAAAGTCTTCCACCTTCGGTCTCCAGTCTATCCACCTCCAGCAGTTATCCTACGACAATTATGTCGAATCGTCTTAAACGCCGATCACTGGTTAAGTTATTGATTTTATGTATCATGTCATTGAGGTCATTTTCCAGGGCGACATTTATTGCCGTCCCAAGGCTGTGACAATGAAGGTTTGATCCCCCGTCCCGGGATAAATGTCGCATAATCTTATGTGCTTGCAAATTAACAAACCAATGGCATGACTTGTGCTAGCATCTTACTTAAAATCGGTTACACCTCTGGGCAAGGCTGACCGACGGTAACACAAT
>JAXMLI010000122.1:0-2700 GCA_034368785.1 Smithellaceae bacterium
AAAGAGGATTTCTTCTCCCTCGTGCTGGTTTGGTTCGGCCAGGGCAGATTCAGTTGGGGTAAGCGTCACCAGAAAAGGCTCCATGTGCCGGTTTTGCTTCTGGTGACCAAGGGACTTATAACTGTAGCCGCCAGGCTTGCCGACGTTTGAACGGAAACGGGAGCTGGTGTTTTTGTCATCACTCCTGACGATGCAAAACGGGGAGTCAGCGCTGTCTCCAAAAACTTCTCCCACCGTAACCTGGAAAACCTGTGCCAGAATAATAATATTGCCCAAAGGTGGAGAGACTGTTTGGTCTTCAATCCCGAAAATGATTGCTGCGGATATCCCGGACTTATGGGAAACATCTTCGATTGACAGCTCTCTCTTGATCCTCAGACTCTTGATTCTTTCTCCAATGCTAATGTTTTGGTCCGGCATCGGTTATCTCCTTTCATGGATTTTAAAGGCAGGAATTTGCTTTCCCGATTCCGGCCGATTCCGGGGACATAACACTTAATTCAGGCAGAATCACTAGTATTCAATCCCCGCCCGGTCCTTTATCCCCGCCAGGTAGTGGTGTTTGATTTCCCGAACCTCGCTTACCGTGTCGGCCAGCGCGATGATCTCCTGCGGGGCATAGCGCCCGGTCAAGACAAGATCCAGCGCAGCCGGCTTGGTCTTGATGATATCGAGTACGTCCGCCAGGGGGATCAGCTTGAAGTCCATGGCCACATTGATTTCATCCAGGATGATCAAGTCGTAGGCGCTGGAGGCGATGGCCTCCTTTACCATAGCCAGGCCCGCTTCTGCCATTTCGAGATCGATGGGCGCCGGATTATCGCGCATGACAAAGCTGTCCAGGCCGGACATGCGGATCGTAAGATTGGGGAGATAGGCCTCGGCGGCCAGATACTCGCCGTACTTTCTGCCCTTCATGAATTGTACCGCCAGGACCCTTGCCCCGTGTCCGATCGCCCGCAAGGCCAGCCCGAAGGCCGCCGTTGTCTTGCCTTTTCCGTTGCCGGTAATGACGAGGACAAGCCCCTTTTTGTCTTTCCGGGTCAACATTGCCCCATTCGTATTATCCATATTCATCCAGTTTATTGAGGTATCTCCCGGCCACCTCTTCGGCCAGACTGTAAGGGTCGGCCTCTTTTCTCATGATCCGCCCGATCATGCCCTCCAGTTCCCCTTTCCTGACGAGATCGCGCGTGACCGGCTCAATCAGGGTGGCCCGCAGGGCGTCGTTTATCTCCGCGATGGTTTTACGTTTCAGGTACTGTCCCAGGAGGTCGCTTCCCGCCAGGAGCCGGTAATGTTCATCGATGGCCCCCTGGAGCAATGCGATGCGTTCCCGAAACGACAGGGGTTCAAAGACATTCTCCACCTCAATAATCGGCGGCCGCCAGCCGCCGGGAAACTCGCGGGCCAGATCCAGCATTGAAGACAGGATCACGTGGAGCTGTCTCGTTCCTTCCCGGTCCGCCTTGTTGATCACGAAGATATTGGCGATTTCCATAATCCCCGCCTTCATGGCCTGGATTTCATCGCCCATCCCCGGTACCAGGAGGACCACCACCGTGTGGGCATGGTTGATGATCTCCACCTCCTGCTGTCCCGTCCCCACGGTCTCGATAATCACCAGATCCTTGCCCATCGCGTCGAGGACGTGGATGGCATCCCCCACGGCATGGGAAAGTCCGCCCAGGGCGCCTCTGGTAGCCAGGGAACGCACGAAAACGCCTGGGTCCTCGGCGTGGCGCTGCATCCTGATCCGGTCGCCCAGGATGGCCCCGCCTGTGAAGGGGCTCGTGGGATCAACGGCGAGAACCCCCACGGTCTTTCCCTGTTTTCGGTAGACCTCGATGAGGGCGTCAGTGATGGTGCTCTTCCCGGCGCCCGGCGAGCCGGTGATGCCGACGATGTGCGCCCTGCCGGTGTAGGGGAAGAGGTGCTTCAGGGTCTCTTTGGCGCCGGGGCTTCGATCTTCCAGGTTCCGGATGAGCCGGGACGCGGTGCGAACATCACCCTCTCTGATCTTTTGCGCCCGCTCCCGTCCGTTCGCCATGTTACTCATGACAATCACTGGTTCTGACATTCGCTCTTACCCAGTCAATAATCGAGTCGAGAGAGGCCCCGGGGGTAAAGATCGCCTTCAGCCCGGCCTCGTAGAGCGGGGCGAAATCCTGCTCGGGAATGATCCCGCCGCCGATCACCATAATATCATCGCCCCCCTGTTCCCGCAGCAGCTCCACCACCCGGGGGAAAAGATAGCGGTGCGCCCCGGAGAGGCAACTGAGGCCGACCAGGTCCACGTCTTCCTGGATCGCTGCCGCGACGATCTGCTCAGGGGTTTGATGGCAGCCGGTGTAGATCACCTCGAAGCCGGCATCACGAAAAGATCTGGCCAGGATCCGGGCGCCCCGGTCATGTCCGTCCAGCCCGGGTTTGGCGATCATGACGCGGATTTTGCCTTGTTGCTGCATGGTTGGCTCCTTAAAACAGCCCGGGATCTCGGTATTCACCATATACCTCCCGGTAGACGTCGCATATTTCCTGAATAGTTGCCATGTTCTTCACGGCCTCTATACAGCGGGGCATTACATTATCTCCCTTTTGGCAGGCGGTTTTCAGATCATGGAGACTCGTTCTCACGGCGGTCCAGTTTCGCCTTCGCTTCACGTCATCAAGACGTTTCAGCTGTTCCTCTTCCACCTT
>JAXMLI010000123.1:0-16181 GCA_034368785.1 Smithellaceae bacterium
GACAGCCCTGTCGGAAGGGAAGATCCTGATCCTGCCTAAAATAAATCCCTTGACAATGGAGCTGGAAATATATCGGATAACAGACCTTGACCGCGACCTCGAAGCCGGCCTATGGGGGATAAGGGAGCCCCAGGCGGGCAGCTGTGAAACCTTCCACGCCGGCGCAGTGGATTTCATTCTGGTTCCGGGGGTAGCCTTCGATCTTCAGGGGGGGCGGATAGGTTACGGAAAGGGCTTTTACGACAGATTCATCAGAAACTGCAAAAAACCGGGCGCGGCGGTATTCACCGCAGGCGTTGCCTTTGAGATTCAGCTCCAGGGGCAGATACCGACAGAACCTCATGATACCCCGGTCGATGCCATAGTAACGGAGAATGGCTGGTATTATTGCCGGCATCAGGAAAATCATTAAGAAATGAGGTATTACATGATACCAGCGGAAAAGGTCGCAGAATTAAGCGCGAAAATAGGACCTGATAATGTCTATTCCGGAAAAGAGGATCTGCTCGTGCTGGGCTACGACTCCACGCCCGAACTCCAGGGGACGCCGGATATTGTGGTTTTCCCTAAGAAGCTCGAAGACGTTCAAGCGGTTATCGAAACGGCGAATCAGCTGGGACTTCCCATCATCCCCAGGGGCTCGGGAACCGGCCTTTCCGGCGGCAGCGTCCCATCCAAAGGTGGTATGGTGGTATGCCTCACCAGAATGAACCGCATTCTTGAGATAGACGAAGAAAACCTCACCGCCACTGCCGAGGCGGGGGTGATCACCCTGGATCTCTTCAAGGCGGCCGCCGCCAAAGGTCTCTTTTACCCCCCCGATCCAGGTTCGCAGATGATCTCCACCCTGGGCGGGAACGTGGCGGAAAACGCAGGCGGCCTCAGGGGTCTGAAGTATGGCGTCACGAGAAATTATGTCATGGCCCTGGCGGGAATCATGGGCGACGGAACCTATTTCCGTACCGGAGGTAAATGCGTAAAGGACGTGGCGGGTTACTCCGTCCGTGATCTCCTCGTGGGCAGTGAAGGCACCCTGGGAATCATTACGGAGGTGACGGTAAGACTGATCCCCCCGCCCAAGACGAAGCAAACCTTCCTCGCCTATTTCCGTGATATTCGTACGGCAGGCGAGGCTGTCTCCCGCATCATCGCGGCACAGATCATCCCGGCCACGCTGGAGATCATGGATCATACCACGATCAATTGTGTGGAGGATTACGCCAAAATCGGTCTCCCCCGGGAAATGGCCGCGCTGCTCCTGATCGAGGTGGATGGACATCCCGCCACAGTGGTGGAAGAGGCCCAGGGAGTGCGAAGGCTGCTCGAGGAGGTGAAGGCCGCTGAGATCCACCAGGCCAGGACTCCCGAGGAGGCAAATAAACTCTCCGCCGCCCGGCGTACCGCCCTGTCCTCCGTCGCCCGTGTTTCACCTTCCACGATTCTCGAAGACGCCACCGTACCGCGAAGCCATCTGGCGGAAACATTCGGGGAGATCGAACGATTGAAAGAAAAGTTCGGCATAAAGGTCGCCACATTCGGCCATGCCGGCGACGGCAATCTCCATCCCACGGCGCTCGCGGATGAGCGAGACAAGGACGAGATCGCCCGGGTCCACGCCTTCTTCGATGAACTCTACGAAAAGGTCCTCTCCCTTGGCGGAACCGTTTCCGGAGAGCACGGAATAGGTCTCGCCAAAAAGGAATATCTCCTCCGACAGATTGGAGCGGGCGGCATGGGGGTGATGCGCCGGCTCAAGCGGGCCTTTGATCCAGGAGGGAATCTCAACCCCGGGAAACTCGTTATGGACGAAGATGAAATTCGTCGCTCAAAGGGCGGGGGGGAAAGTCATGGATCATAATGCACCATTGGGCAATTTTAATCCCGGCGACGCCCCCAGCTATGAATCGATCCTCCAGTGCATGAGGTGCGGCTTCTGCCTCCCCCATTGTCCCACCTATTCCCTTACCAACCGGGAGCGGTCCAGTCCCCGCGGACGCGCCGCCCTGGCCCGTGCCATCGCCGAAGGGAAACTGGAGTTCACCCCGGCCTTCCGTGAAGAGGCATTCTTCTGTCTCGAATGCCGCGCCTGCGCCACCGCCTGCCCGTCGGGGGTCCAGGTTGGACCGATGATGGAACTCTGCCGCGGACAGGCCCATGCCTTTTATCCGCCCAAGGCCATGGACGGTTTCTTGCGAACCTTTATCCTGAAAAAAATGCTTCCCTCTCCGAGACTGATGGAGACATCCCTGATCGCCCCGAGGCTTTATCAGCGACTGGGGCTTCAATGGGCGGTACGCCAGCTCGGAATCAAGCAGATTCTTCCCGATCTGTTGAACAAAATGGAGGGAATCCTTCCCGAGCTTAAGGCGCCTCTGCGCCCCCGATTGCCGGAATTTATCCCGGCCAGGGGGGAAAAGCGCGGCCGGGTCGGTTTTTTTCTCGGCTGCGCCATGAGCCTCATGTTTCCCGAGGTCTCCCGCCAGACGGCCCGTATCCTTTCCCACCAGGGTTTTGATGTCTTCACCCCCCGTGAGGTGAAGTGCTGCGGCGCTCCCCACCTGGCGGAAGGAGACCGTGAGACCGCGCGTGAACTGGCCCTGATCAACCTCCGCCTCTTCGATAGTCTCCAGGTGGACTATATTGTAACAGACTGTGCCGGCTGTGGCTGCGCCCTGAAGGAGTATGACGAACTGATTCATCATCAAACGGACAGGGAAAAATTGCAGCGTTTCACCGGCCAGGTAAAAGACATCTCCGAATTTCTCTCATTCATGGGCCTCCGCACTGAAGGACTCGTTCCCGTTTCGGCATCCGTTACATACCATGAACCATGTCATCTGGCGCATGGACAGAAAATATCCCTGGCTCCAAGAGAAATATTGCGTCAGATCCCGGGCATCACCTTCAAGGAAATGGATGAATCATCCTGGTGCTGCGGCATGGCCGGCTCCTTTGCCCTGAAATATCTCGAGGAGAGCCGTGCCATTCTGAAACGCAAACTCGCCAACGCCAGCGCAACCGGGGCGGAGTTGCTCATCACGGCCAATCCCGGTTGTCATCTTCAGTTGGCCTGGGGGGTAAGGGAAGGGCAATTGAACATGCCTGTTTTGCACATCGTTGAACTCCTTGGAAGGGCAATTCCGGGGCATTAAGACACAATGACTGAGCCACTTGTTGTTTCGGATAATCTTGAGAACCTGATTAATATCTGCCCTGGCAGCCGCGCGAAGCGGATAGAGAAGACCGCCTTGAGCCTCGCGGACCAGGAACTCCTAAACTGCCTGGGATTGCCTGATTCCCTGTTCAGCTCTACCCTCCCCTCAGGCATTTCCGCCGATGGGCGTCTGCGGATCATCCTGGTAGATGATGCCGCTGATTCCCAGTATGACGCCCTCCTGGCCGCATTGCGCGCCGGAAGGGAACTGCCGTCGCCGGCCGCCTGCGTGGCGTTCACGGGCCGTAATTTTCACGGACAGCGGCAGCGGCCGTGGTTCGCGCAACGGGGGAATCTTCACCTCACACTTTACTCTCAGCCTGATGTGAATATCGCGGAAACAAGGACGGGCCTCATCGTCCTTCCCGCCCTGGCTGCCATTGACGCGATATCCACCCTTGCCGGCGGGAATATCGGCCTCGGGATAAAATGGGTTAACGATATCATGATCGGGGATGGGAAGCTCGGGGGCGTTCTCACCGCGACCCAGCTCCAGGGCCACCGGACAGAAACGGTCGTTTTCGGCATCGGTCTCAATATCGCGGCGCCTCCGAAGATTGAGCCATCTCCCTTTGTGCCCCAGTCAGACTTTCTTCAGGCCCATCTCCCGGGGGTCTCGCTCAGGGACGTATTCTGGCAGTTCATGAAGGAGTTTGAGAAACGATACCGCCAGTTACTGCGCCAGGGTTCGGGCGCGCTCCTCGACGACTATCGCCGTCATTCCCTGATTCTTCGCCGCGAAGTCTGTATCTGGGATGAAGACTCCTTGACGAATCGGACAAATTGGATTAAGGGGGAGCCCCTTGCCTGCGGAGTGGTTTCTTCCATTGAGGATGATCTCTCGCTGCGCGTGAACGACAAGGAAATATACCGAGGCCGTGTTTCTTTGACCAGGATATGCGATAGATATGGCTTTAAATGCGACCTTCAATAATACGTGCCAATTTCGCACTCTCCGTTCGCTTGAGGAACGGAAAGTGAGAGGTCTTCCCGATTAAGTCGACGGGAGCGGTGCGTTATCGGCCACATTCCACGAGGCCGTTAATTAGGTGCGATTGGCACTTGTTTTGCAACTCTGGCAGACTTGCCACTTGCAAATAAATACTTTTTCAGGAGTCGGTAATGAATATCATCGTCATGTCTCTGGTCTCATTTTCGGTAGTAATCGTAACCCTTGGAATTCTCGCGGTAATGATGCGCATCATCACCACCATCTTCCCCGAGCGTCAGTTAGCGGCCCCAAAGGCCGTTGATCCGGCCATTGTACAGGCGGTGGGCATGGCAGTCACAACGATCCTGCCTGGATCAACCGTCGCGAAGATCGAAGAGATATTAACCAGCAAGAAATAAGAATCATGGGCCATGGCGCCTGGATTCGGAAAATGAAGCAAAAATGAAAGGGGTTTGAAATGATCAAAGCACCAAGTCCGAAAAAGATCCGGGTGATGTTCACGCCGTTTCGCGATGGCCTCCAGAGTTGTTTTGGCGGCAAGGTCAGGCTCAATGATTTTCTTCCCGCCGTGGAGGTGGCCCTCAAGGCAGGGATCAGGCACTTTGAATTCGGAGGCGGCGCGCGTTTTCAAGCCCCCTTTTTCTATCTCAACGAGGACCCTTTCCAGTGCATGTCCGAGTTTAGAAAACTCGTCGGTCCCGATGTTGATCTCCAGATCCTGACCCGCTCCGTTTCCGGCGTCACCCTGACCACCCAGCAGATCAAGGCCCTCGATCTGCAATCAAAGCTCATGAAGAAGCACGGCACCAGTTGGGATCGCAACTTTGATTACATGAATGACGTCCGGAATCTCATCAAGACCGGCCAGTCCATCGTCGATGCCGGGATGCACCATCAGCTGGCCATTGCCCTCATGGGCCTGCCCTTCTATTCCGACAAGGTTCACACCCCCCAATTCTATATCAATGTGGTCCGGGAGGTGCTGAAAAGCGGGGTGCAGATCGATTCCATCTGCCTGAAGGATGCCTCTGGCACCACCGACCCCAAGACCTGCTACGAAACCATCAAGGGGATAAAAAAGATTCTCCCCCCGGAAATACCTCTGTGGCAGCATACCCACGACACGGCCTCAATGGGCGTGGCGTGCTACATGGCCGGTGTGGCCGCGGGCGCGGACGGCATCGACCTCTCGGTTCACCCGCTGGCCTCCGGAACATCACAACCGGAAGTACGCTCCATGTGGCATGCCCTGAAGGGAACCGGCTACAGCCTGGACATCGACCACACCAGGATGGACGAGATCCAGCTTGTACTGGAGGGTTGCCTGAAGGATTACGAATTCGATCCCGTTACTACCTCCGCCGACGCCCGGGTGGTTGGATTCCCCATGCCCGGCGGCGCCATCGGCCCCAATGTCCATATGATGAAGGAAGCGGGAATCCTCCACAAGTACGGCGCCGTGCTGGCCGAATTCCCCGTGGTGGTGGAAGCGGCGGGCGCCTGGACAAGCGTAACCCCGGGCAGTCAGCAATATTGGCTCCAGGCGTTCAATAATGTTCTGGTCGGCCGCTGGAAAAAGATCGAGGCCGGCTACGGTCGCGCCGTCCTGGGCTACTTCGGACGGACGCCCTTGCCTCCCGACCCGGAAGTAATCAAGATTGCCCAGGAGCAGCTTGGTCTCCCCGTATTCACCGGCGATCCCCTCGAAGCGGCGCCGGACACCGTGGCCATGGCCGAAGAGGCGATCAAGGCAAGAAACATGCCCCTGACGGAGGAGAATATCTTCCTCGTGGCGGCATCCATTGTTCCGGGCAAGAATATGGACCTCAACGAGGGGATCCGTTTCCTCAACGGTACAGCCAAGATTTCCATACCCCTCAGGAAGAAGGAGGCCTTGGTGGCGACCGCCACTTCCCCATCGGCAACCGTCTTAACGGCCCCCTTTGAAACGACCTGCGAGGTTAAGGAGGGCCAGACGACCAGATCCTTCCGGATCACCATCGCGCCGCCGCCGGTAGCGCCGACGCTCTCTCAGCAGGCGCATCAGCCGACGCAGGTCGCCCACACGCCGGCCGCACCCACGGGAAAGATTACCCCCGTATTTTCACCCTTCGAAGGCAAGGTTGAGCTCGTCCAGATGAACGTCAAGGTAGGTGACCTGGTGACAGAGGGCCAGGTACTGGCCGCGGTGGAGGCCATGAAGGCCAACCATGACGTGAAGGCCCCCTGCTCCGGAAGAATAGTGAGCATCGAGGCCGCGCCGGGGATGGAAGTCAGCGCTGCCAAACCCATTCTGACCATCGGAGAGTAACCATGGAAATATTTCAAGCACTGCTTAATGAGGGCGGTTTTCTTAATCTGGCCTGGCAAAACCTGGTTATGTTCGCCGTGGCCGGAATCTTCATCTATCTGGCGATTGCCAAAGGTTATGAACCACTGCTGCTCCTTCCCATCGCCTTCGGCGCGATTTTAGCCAATCTGCCGAAGGCGAATCTGAGTTCTTCCGATGTGGTCCTGGCGGGTGATCACGTCATGGGGCTCATGCAGCTCATCTACAATGCTGGGCTTAAAACGGAACTCCTGCCGCCGCTCATCTTTCTCGGTGTTGGTTCTCTGACGGACTTCCGGCCCCTTTTGAGCCGCCCCATTACCTTCATCCTCGGGGCCGGGGCCCAGTTCGGCGTATTTGTCGCCGCCGTCGGCGCCGTTTACCTCTTTGGTTTCAGCCTCAAAGAGGCGGCTTCCATCGGCATCATCGGCGGGGCCGATGGTCCCACCTCCATCTATCTGGCCTCCAAACTCGCCCCCCATCTCCTGGGTGCCATCGCCGTTGCCTCCTATAGTTACATGTCGCTGGTGCCGGTCATCCAGCCGCCGGTGTTGAGACTGCTCACGACCAAGGCCGAACGGAACATCCAGATGAAAATCGCCAAACCGGTCTCGAAAATCACGGTGCTGTTATTCCCCATTATCGGGATCATCATGACCGCCCTATTTGTCCCCTCCTGCGCGCCCCTGATGGGGATGCTCTTTTTCGGGAATCTGATCCGGGAGTCCGGGGTCACCGATCGCTTGAGCCAGACCGCCGGGACCCATCTGATCAACACGGTCACCATCTTCCTCGCCCTTACGGTAGGGTCGACGATGGAAGGCAACGCCTTCCTCAAACCACAGACGCTCTTCATCATGGTTCTGGGGGCCTTCGCCTTTGCCTGCAGCACCTTCGGCGGGATCCTCTTTGCCAAGACGATAAATCTGTTTTTACCGGAAGGCAAGAAGATCAACCCCTGTATCGGCGCGGCCGGCGTGTCGGCAGTTCCCATGTCCGCCCGGGTGGTACAGAAATTCGTCTCCGAGGAAACCAATGGCCGGGTGAATCCCCTGATGGCCGCCATGGGTCCCAACGTGGCCGGCGTGGTGGGAACCGCGATGGCCGCGGGTGTCTTTCTGGCGTTGCTTAAATAATCTTTTCAGAGCGCACCAACTAAAAAAGGACGGTGGACTATGATCCACTGTCCTTTTTTTTTACGGCTGATGAATCTGTAAAGACCGGATAGAAAAGTGTTTCCAAAATTCTGAAAATCGAATAGGGTTTTGACAACGCCGCGAAGCACTTTCCGAGGGGGGACGATGGGAACTCTGGTTCTCCGACGGCCCATGAATCCGTGATCTGCTGAGGTCAGTCATGAAAAGACTCCCCATTCTTTTCAGATCGCCCGATAAATTTAAGGCCTGTTTTTCCAGTCCGGCACTTCCCGGATTATGGATCTCCCTGACCATCCTTCTTTTCCTCCTCCTGCCTTTATGGTGGTATGCGTCGCATCGCTATGAGGAGGTTCTCACCCGGGAGCAAAGGGCCCTCGTGACAATTCACCTGACGCAGCACGGCAACGCCTTGACCAGGGCGATCAACGAACGCGTCACCCTCCTGGAAGGTCTTCATGCCTTCACCCTCGCGAACCCCTCCGCCGACGTCCTGAGGAGGCAATTCGACGTCTTTGCGTCCGGTCTCTATTCGGGCGCCGCGGGCATTCGCAACCTTACCCTCGCCCCCGGAGGGGTCCAGCGTTACGTCTATCCCCTGCGTGGCAATGAAAATGTTCCGGGACACGATCTGATCAGCGATCCGCGCCCGGAGGTCAGGGCCGATGTGCAACGCGCGATGAAGACTCGAAAGGTAACGCAGAGCGGACCCTATGAACTCCGACAGGGCGGCATGGGGCTCGTAGCGAGAAAAGCGATTTACGTCCATGACGCCTTCTGGGGGCTGGCAACGATAACCATTGACATGCCCCCGATTTTAACGGAGGCGGAACTGAGCCCTCCAAGGCCGGATATTGTAATGGCCCTGCGAAGCGGCGCCCGGGAGGTCATCTTCGGAAACGCCCGGGTCTTTGAGGAGGACCCCGTGACGATCCAAATCGAACTGCCCGAGGGTCACTGGGAACTGGACGGAATCCCGCCGGGAGGATGGCGCACCGCCGTGCGCGAAAGGTTTGTCATTTTTCGGTCAGGAGGATTGATCATCGCCTTACTGATCGCGGGTATCGCCCACCTCGTCGTCAACCGCCAAACGTATTTAAAAGAGGAGGTGAGGAAGGGCACGGCCGAACTGCGGCTTTCCAACGAACGGCTGAGCCGGGAAATAGAGGAGAGCGGGCAAACGGGTGAAACGCTGCGCGAAAGCGAAGAACGTTTGCGCTTATCCACTGAATTGGCAAACGTAGCCGTCTGGGAATATAGTTTCATCACAAACAGTATGTCCCGTTCAATAAATCATGACCAGTTGTACGGACTTGAACGGCATACCACGTGGGATATAAATACCTTCCTCGCCGCGACACATCCGGATGATCGAGAGTTTTCAAATAACATTATTCAAAAATCTGTCGCCGCCGGAGGTTCTGATCAATACAGTTTTGATTTCCGGGTGGTTTATCCCGATCAGTCAATCCATTGGTTATCGGTAGTCGGCCAGGTGGTTCAACGAAACATGGAAGGACAAGGCTCGATTGTGCGCGGATGTCTTATTGATATAACCGATCGCAAACACCTGGAGGATGAACTCCGCAAACTCACTGCGGAGCTCGGGCAGCGCGTCAAAGACCGCACCGCGGAGCTTGAGGCCAGGATTGCGGAAATCGAGCGGATGAACAAGCTCTTTGTGGGCAGGGAACTGAGGATGATAGAGTTGAAAGAGTTTATTAAAAAATTGGAAACAACCCGTGCAGGTGTTATGAATGACAGGATACCGCAATAAACACAAGAGCGTCATTGTCATCGTAATCATGCTGACGCTGTTCTTGGTCCCTTCCGTGACCGCTGCCCGGAAGATCGCCAGGATCGGCGTCCTGGCCAATCTCGGCAAGGAAACCGCTCTAAAGATGTGGACCCCGACGGCCGATTATCTCACGGCAAGCATTCCGACGCACTCCTTCATGCTCGTACCCCTGGGCTTTGATGAAATCAGCAGGGCCGTGGAGCGGGGGGAAGCGGACTTTGTTTTGACCAATCCCGGCGTCTATGTGGAGTTGGAACATGCACACGGTGTGGCCAGAATCGCGACAGTGGACACCCTGTGGGAAGAGAAGGAGTACAACAGGTACGGAGGCGTCATATTCACCCGGGTGGACCGCAAGGATATTGAAGTTTTACGCGATCTGAAGGGCAAGAATTTCATGGCGGTACACGAAACCTCCTACGGTGGCTGGCGCGCGGCCTGGAGGGAGCTGAAGGCAGCGGGCGTGGAACCCGCGCGGCATTTCTCCAGGCTTCTGTTCAGCGGGGAATCCCAGGAACAGGTCGTATTCAGCGTCTGGAATAAAGAGGCGGACGCCGGGACGGTTCGCACGGGCATTCTTGAACGCCTGGCAAAGGAAGGCAGGATAGGGCTAGGGGATTTCAAGATACTCAATCCGCAAAACGTCATGGGATTCCCCCTGCTGCTCAGCACGAGGCTGTATCCTGAATGGGCCTTCGGCAGGCTGCGGCATACCAGCGACGAACTCGCCAAAAAAACGGCGGCCGCGCTTCTTAACATGCCCTCCTCCGCTCCCGCCGCAAAGGCCGGCGAGATCGCGGGCTTTACCGTACCCTGTGATTATCGACCGGTCCATGAGCTGATGCAGGAACTCAGAATCGCACCGTACATGGATTATGGCAAGGTAACGGTAAGGATGTTCGTCAGCCAGTACCGCTATTGGATCGCCGCCTTTCTTGTTTTGACGGCAGTCGCCGCTGTCCTGACATTTATTTACAACAAAAAACTCAGGTGGGCGCGGGACAAACTCGAAATACGTGTAAGCGAAAGAACTGCCGAACTGAAAAGGGCCAATATCAATCTCAAGACAGGCGAAGAGTACAATCGCACCCTCTTCGAACTCTCCCCCACCGGCCTGGCCCTCTGCCGGATGGACGGTACGCACCTGGACGTGAATCCCGCCTACGCAATGATCATCGGCAGGACGGTGGAGGAGACGCTCAGGCTCACCTGCCAGGACATCACCCCCGACAAATACGCGGGGCAGGAACTGGCACAACCGGAGTCCCTCGAAAAGACGGGACGCTACGGCCCCTTTGAGAAGGAGTATATCCATAAAAACGGCAATCCGGTGCCGGTCCGGCTTCAGTGCAGGATTATCGAACAGCGGGGCGAAAAATTAATCTGGTCGAGCCTGGAGGACATCACCGAACGTAAACAAGCCGAAGAGGCGCTGCGAAACCTGACCGCCGAACTTGAAGGGCGGGTTGTGGAACGGACCGCTGAACTGAAGGAAAACCAGTTGGCCCTCCTCAACCTGGTGGACGACCTTAACCGAAAAACGGAAGAACTGGCCGCGGCCAATGTGAAGCTTCAGGAGCTCGACCGCCTGAAGTCGATGTTCATCGCCTCGATGAGCCACGAACTGCGTACCCCGCTGAACTCGATCATCGGCTTCACCGGGATCATCATGATGGGGATGTCCGGGCCGCTTTCCGCCATCCAGAAAAAACAGCTCGGGATGGTCAAAAACAGCGCCAACCACCTCCTGGCTCTGATCAACGACGTCATCGACGTAAGCAAGGTTGAGACGGGGAAGGTGGAACTGGCCGTCGAGCCCTTCGATCTTTCCGCCCTAGTTTCCGAGGTGAAGGATTCTTTCGCCATCGCCGCCGCGGAAAAGGGCCTGAACCTTGAGTTGAAGGCGGTTGATCTGATCCCAGTGAAGAGCGACCGCCGGCGGGTAAGGCAGATCCTGATCAATCTGGTCGGCAATGCCATCAAGTTCACGGAGAGCGGAACGGTCTCGATCTTCATCGCGGATGAGGGAGAGATGGTGGAAATCAGGGTCCGCGATACCGGCATCGGCCTGACGACGAAGGATATGGAAAGGCTTTTCGACGCCTTCAGCCGGATTCATATCCAGGATCGCCCTGTCATTCAGGGAACGGGGCTCGGACTCTATCTCTCGCGGCGGATAGCGGCCCTCTTGGGCGGGAAGATCACGGCGGATAGCGAGCCGGGCCGCGGGAGTGTATTCACCCTTTCCCTGCCGCGGACGCATCGGGAGGAAAAGGCATGAAAAAGATATTGAACGTTGAAGACAACGAACGGAATGACGATTTGTAAGGTTTCGGGAAAAATTAAAAGGCCTATCAACAAGGAGAAATCAGTCATGAAAATCCTGATCGTCGACGATATCGCCGAAAACATATTGCTTCTGGAAACCCTGTTTCAGGGAGGAGGCTACGAGACCGTCTCCGCCCGAAACGGAAAGGATGCGCTCAAACGCCTGCGGGAAGGGCCTTGCGACCTGATTCTCGCGGACATCCTGATGCCGGTGATGGACGGATTCCAGCTCTGCCGGATCTGCAAGGCCGATCCGGGATTGAGAAGGATTCCCTTTGTGTTCTACACGGCAACCTACACGGAAAAAAGGGATGAGGAGTTTGCCCTGGCCCTGGGCGCCGACCGTTTCGTCATCAAGCCCCAGGGGCCGGAGAGACTTCTGGAAATCATGAAGGAGGTCCTGGACCTTCCAGAATTTGAAGTGACGGCGGACGAAGAGCAGCCCGGGATGGATGATAAGACCTACTTTGCCGCCCACAACGAGCGTGTCATCGGGAAACTGGAAAAGAGAACGGCCGAGCTGGCAAATATCTATCTGGCGCTGCACGAGAGCGAGGAGAAGTACCGCCTCGTGGTGGAAAACGCCGCGGAGGCGATCCTGATCGTTCAGGAGTGGGTGATCAGATACGCCAACCCCGGTTCCATCAGGTTGACAGGCTATCCTGAAGAGATTCTTACCTCAAGGCCTTTTGCGGAGTTTATACACCCCGAAGACCGCGGGATGGTCCTCGAACACCACCGGAGACGAGTAGCGGGCCAAGAGGTTCCCGCCGTCTATCCCTTCCGGATCGTGACAGGCGACGGGACCGTCAGATGGGTGGAAATCCATGCCGTCGTCGTCGTCTGGAAGGGGAATCCGGCCACGCTGAATTTCCTCAGCGACATCACCGAACGCAGGCAATCGGCAGAGGCCCTGGCACTGGGCTTCGAGAACATCCGCAAGGCCCTGGGCGGGACCGTTCAGGCGATCGCGATGGTGGTCGAGGCGAGGGACCCCTATACGGCGGGCCATCAAAGACGGGTGGCAGATCTCGCCCATGCCGTTGCCCTGGAAATGGGGCTTCCCGACGACCGGATCGAAGGTCTCGGACTGGCGGGGATGATCCACGACATCGGCAAAATCTCCGTCCCCGCCGAGATCCTCAGCAAGCCCGTGAAACTGACCGCGATCGAATTCGGTCTCATCAAGGTCCACCCCCAGGCGGGTTTCGACATCCTTAAGGAGATTGAATTCCCCTGGCCGATTGCACAGATCGTTTTTCAACATCACGAAAGGATGGACGGAGTCGGCTATCCCCGGGGTCTCAAAGGACAGGAGATCCTCCCGGAGGCGAGAATACTGGCCGTGGCCGACGTGGTCGAGGCGATGGCCTCTCACCGCCCTTATCGCCCCAGCCTCGGCCTCGAAGCGGCGCTGGCGGAGATCGAAAGGGGCAAGGGGGTTGATTACGATCCGGACGCCGTTGAAGCCTGCCTGATAGTGTTCCGGGAGAAGGGCTATAAACTGCCGGACTGATCCCTGCCGCCCGGAAAAGGGGACAGGCCGCCTTCCCCCGGCTGGTCAGGTCCGGTATTAACTTGACAGCCCCGAATCGAATCAATATAGTCGCGAGCCGAAAACCATGGTTACGAATCACGACGATATCGCTGCTCCATTTAAGTAATTCTCAACCTGGAAGGAGTCATCATGGAAAGGAAACTGGTCTATTTATTCGACGAGATTACGGAGGTAGAAAGGCTGGCAGGATCCAACTGGGATGCGGTGCGTACCCTCCTGGGCGGCAAGGGCGCCAACCTGGCAGATATGGTGCGGATCGGCCTGCCGGTCCCCCCGGGCTTTATTGTCACCACGGAGGCCTGCAACAAGTATCAGGAGGCCGGGATGAAGTTCTCACCGGAACTGACATCCCAGCTGAATCAGGCCTTCAATACTTTAGAGGAACAGACAAATAAGCGCTTTGGCGATCCCGCGCGCCCGCTCCTGGTTTCCTGCCGTTCTGGCGCGAAATTTTCCATGCCCGGCATGATGGATACCGTTCTCAATCTCGGACTCAACGACGAGGTTGTCGCCGGGTTGATCAAGCTTACCGGTGACGCCCGATTTGCCTTTGACATCTATCGGCGCCTGATCCAGATGTTCGGCACGGTGGTCAGGGGCATCGATGACGACCCCTTCGAGGAGGTCATCACCCACGCGAGAAATAAGGCCGGCGTAAAGTCCGACGCGGACCTGGCCGCCGATGACTGGCAGGAGGTCACCGCCAGATTCAAGGAGATCTACAAAAACACTACAGGGGAAGATTTTCCCCGCGATCCCCTCGTTCAGGTAGCTGCCGCTACCAGAGCCGTCTTTGACAGCTGGAACGGTCGCCGGGCGATAGATTACCGCAATGCCGCCGGTATCGCGCATGACCTGGGCACCGCGGTCAACATCATGACGATGGTATTCGGGAATATGGGCGATAACTCCGGCACCGGCGTGGTGTTCACCCGTAACCCTTCCACGGGTGAGCGGGTCCTCTACGGGGACTATCTCGTCAATGCCCAGGGAGAGGACGTGGTCGCCGGAATCAGGAACACCAAGAAGATATCGGAACTTGGACAGGACTTCCCCCAGATATACAAGCAGTTCACCGATATTTGCGATAAACTGGAGAGGCATTATCGCGATATGCAGGATCTGGAGTTTACCATTGAGCAGGGCAAATTATGGATACTCCAGACGAGAAACGGCAAGCGAACCGCAAGCGCGTCCGTCAAGATTGCCGTCGATGCCATCGCGGAAGGTCTCATTACCAGGGAACAGGCCATCAAAACTGTTACGACGGCGCAGGTGGACGCCCTGCTCCATCCTCAATTCGATCCCCTGGCCAAGCAGGAGGCCCAAAAGGCGGGGCTTCTCCTGACCAGGGGGGTCAACGCCTCTCCCGGCGCGGCCGTGGGCATCGTCGCCTTTGATGCGGACCTGGCCTCCCTTTGGGGTAAATCCGGCAAGGACGTCATCATGGTCCGCCCCTTCACCAAGCCTGATGATGTTCACGGGATGCTGGCCTCCAAGGGCATCCTGACCTCGGAAGGGGGCGCCACCAGCCATGCCGCCGTCGTGGCGAGACAGTTCGGCGTACCCTGTATTGTCGGCGCCGGCGATGTATTGATTGATCAGGGCAAAAGACAGTTTACCGTAGCCGGAATCACCGTTAAGGAAGGAGACTGGCTGTCTCTCGACGGCGCGTCCGGCGAGGTCTTCAAGGGAAAGATCAGCACCACCCTGCCCCGCTTCGAGGATCAAAAGGATCTCCAGACCCTGCTTCTCCGGGCGGATGAAATCAGGAGGCTTGAGGTGTGGGCCAATGCCGACTATCCCGAAGACGCGGCCCGCGCCAGGCGTTTCGGCGCCCAGGGGATCGGGCTCTGCCGGACCGAGCACATGTTCTTCGAAGGGGAACGTCTCCCTATCGTCCAGCGGATGATCCTCGCGGCAAGCGAAGAGGAACGGGAGCAACCCCTCCAGGAACTTCTGCCCTTTCAGAGAAGCGATTTCGAGGGTATTTTCCGTGCGATGGACGGACTGCCCGTAATCATCCGCCTTATCGACCCGCCTCTCCACGAATTCATGCCCAATCACCGGGATATTCTTGAGCAGGTCCTGGAGAGAAGAATCAAGGGACAGACCGAAGGACTTGCCCAGTTGGAAAAGCTCCTGGCCGATATCGAAGGGATGCACGAAAGTAATCCCATGATGGGACTGCGTGGGGTACGGCTCTCCATCATGATGCCCGGAATCGTCAGAATGCAGGTCCGGGCAATCTTCGAGGCCGCCTGCCAAGTAGCGAAAGAGGGCCTGACCGTTAAACCCGAGGTAATGATCCCCCTGGCCGGACATGTGAATGAACTTAAGGTGATCCAGCCCGAGTTGGAGGCGATCGCCCGCCGGGTTATGGAGGAATCGGGGGTCACCCTGGAGTACAAATTCGGCACGATGATCGAAATCCCCCGGGCGGCCCTCACGGCGGGCGATCTGGCCCAGGTGGCCCAGTTCTTCTCCTTCGGCACGAACGACCTGACCCAGATGACCTTTGGCTTCTCCCGCGACGATGCCGAGGCCAGATTTCTTCTTGATTACGTCTCCCGGGGAATATTACCCAGGAATCCCTTCCAGACGATCGACATCGATGGTGTGGGCCAGTTGATGAGGATGACCGTGGAAAATGGCCGGGCGGTCCGGCCTGAGCTCGAGGTCGGTATCTGCGGTGAACATGGCGGAGACCCGGCGTCCATCGATTTCTGTCACCGGATCGGTCTGAACTATGTCAGTTGTTCCCCCTACCGTGTGCCCGTGGCCCGTCTCGCGGCGGCTCAGGCGGCGCTAAAGGATAAGGGAAAATAACCGCCGTGGGACCCGTGCC
>JAXMLI010000124.1:0-36137 GCA_034368785.1 Smithellaceae bacterium
TCCAAAGAAAATCAATGCTGCCTTGTGTGCCAGATCACTGGTGGATGCAAAAGCCGTAACGGTTGCTTCAATTCCATATGGAGTATTGCGTAATTCTACATTACTATAGAAAGGATGATTATTTACGCGAAAGCCTTTAAATATTTCAAGTTTCTGAGTCCCTATAACTTTTATTGAACCATGGACGGATAGTTGAACTGCCCAAGTTGCAATTTTCGGCATGGTCTTTTATCTCCTTTTTTCCGTCATCAACATTATGATTGCATCCAACTACTGACCCTACCTTCGCCTGCTTTCAAGCAAATCAAGCCTGAAAATCCCGGAATTCATTCTCCCAATGGGAAGCGAGCGACGAAATGCTGAACAATGGCTGATGGCTCATTTAAGAAAATTCCATTCGTCAAGAAGGTTTTATCTGAAAAACCGAGCTATTCGCCAGGGCGGTTTTATGTACCTATGTCCCTTTGGCTGTGTATAAACATCTATGATAGCGGATGTGGATTCCCCGGGCCGAACGTATTTCCACTCATCATGTTGGCCTCGTTAGGATTTATTTTCAGGACGCCAGCGCTCAGGGCATATCAAAATATAGCCATCGGCCTTTTCTACCTCCTGTGGGAACAGGCTTTTTGCTATGTTGGCCCTGCCAATCGTGAAAGTGGATCTTGCATGTTTATCGAGTTCCTTGGAAAAACGGTCCGGGGGAAACGCAATGATTATGTTTTTTTCCGGGAAGAGAAGTCTTATTCTTTTGATTGGCGGAACCAGATCGCTGTCTGCGGAAATCAGGAAGGCCGTGTCGTAGCGCTCCTGAAAGGCATCAGAAAGCAGTTCAACGGCGATATTGACGTCCGTCATCTTTTCATTGGGAACTTCATCCTCAAACCCGCATCGATTGCATTTCCTTGAAATATTCTGGTATTTGCCGAAATAGATCTGAAAATCGGGGAGCGTGGCCAGCGCTTCAAGATAGGTGTTTTGGCGCTTTTGCTTGTCTGCTGGTCCCGCAATCCTCGCCGTAAAGTATTTCGTGAAGACCAACTGATGATGTGGTTTCAGGAGATTTTGCACGAGTATTTGCTGATTCAACCAGTAATAACGCCGCCAACCTTTCGATTTTAAACCAAAATAGAGATTAAACCCGTCGATATAAGCAATAACCCGCTGCATACCATAATCTCCGACCGACTGATTGAACGCCCCTGACAGGACAGTTCATTTGCTTATAACAGGACAAATAATTTTTCTTGACAACAAGACCGGACACCCTTATGGTCGAATCGTCAACAGCCCCGGAGATAGCATCTCCGGCCCGACGTCCCCTCCACGAGGGGACGTTTTTTAATGACATCAAAACATCTATTCACAATGGCCGGATCGGCCTGTCTTGCACCGTACCCGAAGACCTTTTATATTACGATGATTTTCTTCTCCTTTAGCATGGACAGATAGTCCTCATAGCTCAGGGGGCAATCCAGAAGGTCATCGAGTTGCTTTCTGGATAGGTGCAGTTCTCTGGCTACAAAAGATAATAGATTGTCTCCGTATTCGCTACGGCCGTGACTGATTTTAGTGCGGACTCCGGATTTTTGACCTTCGACGGAGAAAAATAGGTAGGTATGATCGCGTTGAACCGGGATGAAGCCTTTTTTAGTTAATCCCTCTTTAATCTCCCGCGCCTTCCTTGTCGCCATGTACCTCCGCCTTTCTTACCAGTTCGATAAGTTTCCTTTTCAGTGAAAGGGCATCCCGGGTAAGCAGATTGTCTTCTTCCTGGGCGATAACATTCCAAAGAACCTCAAATTCGTTAGAGAATTCTCGCATGACATCTTCGCGAGTTTCACCGTAGGCGATTATGCCAAGGTTGGTGTCTTCTGAAAATAATAGATCATCCTGCTTTTCGATGACGCAAGCGATGGGGTGGACAAGGTGAAAAGTATTACCTTTTGCCTTGATTTTTTGGGGCCTCCAGACATGCTCGGGGTCGAGATTGAGTTCCGATACCTCATGGGTTTCGACCCATTTCTTGATATCGCCATGTTCCATCTGAGCCATGCCTTTAGCCTCAACAAACTTAATTGTCGGCTCCGCAATTTTTTCGAAAGTGTCCGGTAGTGCCTCAAGTTTTTTTATGACGCCACTTGGCGGACGGACCAGCATCTTTTGCGGTCCGCCGTTAAAGCGGAAAGAAAGGCTATAGTCTGAGCCGTCTGCCGGGGCAATCGTGCAAATGCGGCTTATAACACGTCGCCTCAAGGAAGGATGAGGCAGGATCTGCTCCAGTTTGACAGTATCAACATCTAAAAATGCATCTATCGCCTGCTGTGTATCTTCAATAATGTCTTCCGAAAAATCAGCTTCATCTGGAAAGAGAGTAGCCTCTTTTCCCGGTAGTTCCAAAACGGCGTTGAGACTCCCATGTTCCGTTTTTATCAAGAATAATTCACATTTTGCCTTAATGATAGCCGGAACAGGTCCCCTCATTTCACGTTTGAGCCGGGCTCCCGCTATCTGAAATACTATTTCTTGGACAGATTGTAGAGTTTTCGCAAAGAGTGAAACAGAAACCCTGCCATTCCGAACAGCGTCTCCGGCCAGAGTAACTTCGATCTTTCTGTTTTTGCCTTCGCTCACTGTTTATGATCCTTCGTCCCTGGATATAAAAACCCCGCTCTCTTCAAGCCGAGAAGCGGGGTCCGTGATCTTTTCCTTCCATGGTTCTTTCCTTTCCGCTTTATGAAAAGATGGAACCGGGTCGTGTTCATATCTACCTTAACCGTAAGAGACGTTATATCCAGCCGTATTTTCCGTCAAGGTTTTTTCCGTTATCGTGTTATGATTGCATCCAACTCCTGAACCTGCCTTCTCCTGCTCTCAAGCAACTCGACAATGAAAACCTACTACCCGGATCTCCTTGATCAGGGCCGCACCAGGTCAAGCACCGTCACCTCGGGCGGGGCCAGGAAGCGGATCGGCGGCCCCCAGGTACCAGTTCCCCGGCTGGTGTAGAGGGACGAGCCTTTTGAAAGCCTGGCGAAACCCGTGGGATAGGGAAAAACCAGACGGGTCAGGAGATAAAAGGGGAAGATCTGGCCCCGGTGGGTATGGCCGGAGACCTGGAGATCAAAAAGGCCGAGGCTGTCCTCCTCCACCAGGGGCTGATGTTTCAAGAGCAGGGTAAAGCGGTCCCGGGGAAGCCCCGCGAGGAGCGTTTTTTCCTCCCCCGGCAAGGCCAGGCCAAACCGCTGCGCCGTGGGATCATCCGCCCCCGCCAGATTCACCAGCCCCCCCACCGTGACGGCTTCTCCCCGGAGCAGGGTGAACCCGGCCTCCTGGGTCAGGGCCAGGGCATAGGGCAGACCCACAAAATACTCGTGGTTGCCCGGGACGGCGTATTTGCCCAAGGGAGGCTGGTACTTGGCCAGGAGCGCCATGGACCCCTCCACATGGTTCAGCTGCCCGTCCACAAGATCCCCCAGGGAAATCAGGAGATCTGGCTTGGCCTCCTCGAGGACCCGCAGCACCCTTTTCACCCGGTCTTCGCCCACGATCACCCCCAGATGAAGATCGGAAATAAAGGCGATCCGCAGTCGGTCCACCCCGGCAGGGAGCTTTTCCGTGACCAGGGTATGGGTCTCCGTTTTGATCTGAAGCGCCGCGTAAAACCCATAGAAACCAATCAGGATGGACAGGAGACCGGGAAGGAAAAATGCGGTCCGCCGGGAGGGTCGGAGCGCCGAGAGATCCAGCCAGGGGGAGAGCCCCCAGAGAAGGAGGCGATAGAGATCAACGAGGAAGGAAAGGGAAAAGCAGAGGAACGCCACCCCCATCCAAATGTAGCCCGTATAGGCAAGGAGTCTGGCCAGGAGATCCAGCTCATGGCGCTCGGCCAGACGCACCAGGACGGGCGCGATGATCATGAAGATAAAAATCACCCCCAGGAGCGCCTTGCCAGGAGCGCCCGGTGCCAGGGCGCCGACTATTTTCCCGTAGAGATAGTAATGCAGCCCCGTGTAAAGGGTTAAAAAAATCGTGAGAAAAAGGGACATGGTCATAATGAATCGCCTGGTAAGATGTCACAAAAGGAATCCCTTCCGGGACGGTTTTTGCTGGGTGTGCGACAACTTTATGGGTAGAGCAGTTTTTCTCCCCTCTTTAGCAAAGAGGGGTTGGGGGAGATTTGAGGGAGAATAAATATCCTTTTGCTTTTTGTTACTAATCCCCCCTCCCCCCCTTTTCCAACGGGGGGATAAGTCTCTGCAAGAATATGATACCAACATTTTGTCGCACACCCTTTTTGGCTGGTTCAATCTTGCAGATTGAACCAGTCAAAAAGAATTGGGGTTGGGGTTTAATCCCCAATCCGCAATCCAGAATCAGTACATCCGCAATATCCAACGCCGTCACGGTTCCGGCCAGACCTCACGGACAAAGGCCGGATAGATGGCGCGCATCCTCTCTTTGACCCGCCCCCGCAGGATTGAGAGTTCCGCCTTCGTTGCTTGTGGTTCATATGGAACATCTCCTGTTCTCCCAAGGTCGAAACCGGTGTTCGCCGCCACCTCGGCATATGACGCACCCGGCAGCAGACTCTCCAGAACAATCCGTTTCTCTGTTTCGTCGAAGCGCATTACGCACAGGGGCGTCACCACATGGCTGAGCCCTCCCCGCCGCCAGGGGAGAGTTTCCCCCTCGTCAAAGGCCGTGGCGGTTATAAAATCCACCCGGGGAACGAAGAGCCTCCTGTGATGGCCCGTAGTGAAAAGGATGGTGCGGCCGCTCAGGCAGTAGAGCATCGACGAACCGGCCCCGCCGGGGAGACGGACCGTGGGATTCTCATAATCGCCGATTACGACAAGATTGATGCGGCCCTGCTGATCGATCTGGGCGCCCGAGAGGAAAAAGACATCGAGCCGCCCCTGCTGGGCGAGACCGAAGAGTTCATGGAGGCCCCCGGTAAGTCGCGCCTCGGGATCGCCGTAGATCAGGGGAACCAGCGCCGGGGCATGGGTTTCTCTCGCCAGCAGACAGGCCGCCGCAGGGATCGGGGACAGGGTGCCGGTGGCGGCCGTTTCACCGTTTTTGAGGAGACGGGAAATGGCCAGAATCATCAGTTCAAAGGAATGCGCGTTATTCATGGGGATCAAATCCCACAACCCGGAGATAGGCATCAAGGTCAGGAGGCCCGTAAACATATTTTTCCAGGTATTCTTTGAAGTCGCCCGGGGTTTTCGCTGCCTGGAGATATTCTTTCATGTGCCCCTCGTCCGTTTCGTATCGCCCGGGACAGGCGGTAGGGTGGGCGCCGCCGGGGGCAACCACCACGCCATCGATGTGAATGCCGGCAACATAGACCTCATCTCGTGCCGGAAGGAGGTCATCCGTTTCCACCAGCGCCTCCACCTGGGCGATGGTCTTTCTTGCCGCCATGGCCAGCAGCCGGTCGGTCCGGCCGCCAAGGGTGACCACGCCTCCCAGGCGATCCCCCCGGCGGCAATGGATCAGCGCCACATCGGGGATGATCGGCGGCACCACCACATATTCGCCTTTGGTGTAGGGATCACGGAGGGTCTTGAGGTCCGGCCTGATCTTCATATAGTCGGAACCACGCAGGCCAAGGACCGGGATGAACGGAAGGTTATGGACTCCTGCCAGGAGTCCCAAAAGCAGGGCCGGTCAAATGGTCTCTTGGAGCTTGAGTTCCCCGGCCGTCGCCTTCTTCCGGAAAAAGGGGGCCATGCCGAATTCATCGAGTGCCACCTGGGGAAACTGGATCGTTTCCACCGCGCCCGCCCCGATGAGGAGATCCGCCACATAGCCGCCCGTCAAGACCGGCGTCAGGGTGAGTCCCCTGACCCCCCTTTTGATCACCTCCCGAATTACCGCCATGGGATTCATGGACATGCCGGCCCCGACACCCAGATGGAGGCCGTCGGTTATCAAGCTGGCGGCCTCTGCCGCGGTCATGATCTTATCTTTCATTGCCGTTTCTCCTTCAACCGGGGAGGCTTGAGCTGCCCTAATTTCCTATATTTTCTGCGGCGGCGGAGCCTTCTTATCAGATAAATCACCAGGGCCACGAGCAACAGGACGAAGACAATGGCCCCCAGGGCCGCCCAGGTTACCCAGGTCCCGCGGGAGAGGAGGGAGATGGGATTGTAGCTGGCCTCGCTGACGATCCTCCCCAGTTTCCCCCGATACTTCTCCGGCACCGTCGGGAGGCGATCGCCACCCTTGGCGGGGAATCCCGCCAGATATTCCATGATGACCACCCACTCTTTGACCTCCTGAATCCCCGACTTGGTCTTGTCGGCATCGATCCGAAAATCCGCGAGCTCGGCAATCGGCTTCCCCTGGCGATCCTTGGGCACGATGGTGAGGATTTGATAGGTAAAGCCGCCGATAATCTTCAGAAAAGTGGCGTTGTAGATGTTTGCCACTACCCGGTAAAGCTCCCGGTTGCGCGCCGAGTAGTCCAGCGGCTTATAACCCTCCTCTTCGCTGCCGAGCCAGATCCCCGTCACCCGGTCGAAGAGCATCCGGCGGGGGTTGTAGGTGAATTTCACCCCCGAGACCTGAAGGAAATAGGAATCGCCCTTGAGGGGATAGACGCTGGTCAGCACCTCCAGTGCCTTTTTAATCTCCGAGGCATAGAGGTAGCAGGTGAGCAGGGGATAGCCCATAGTGTCATCCATGCCGATCCCCAGCGGCACCGCCCTGAATATGTCGGTTACGGCCAGCCTTCCCGTCTTCCCCTTCAGGAGGTCCTCCCTGATGACCCCGTTGGATTCTATCGCCATTACTACCTTGGTAACCGGGTCTTTGGGATCATAATCATATTTGTTGGCGTACCAGCGGATCCCGTCGGCAATCAGATTGCCCAACGGGGACTCCTCTTCTATTACGGTCAGGTCAAAGTCTGTCCGGGCGATGGTCTGGTAAAAGCCATAGCCCTTTTCCTTCAGCACCCTTTTATCGATTTCCGCGATGAACCCTTCGATCCGGGCCTGCATTTGGGCATCGCCCGCGATCGATCCATCCACGGGATGGAGCTTGTACTCCTTCAGGGCAACCTTGCCCTGCTCCAGCACCAGGTCCATGACCCCCACATATTTCCCGTAACTTTCCGCCTGGACGATGAAGGTGGAGTTGACCTGGAGGGGCTGGTCCAGTTTGGTATGGCTGTGACCGCCGATGATCACATCGATGCCGGGGACATTCTTCGCCAGGTTCTCATCTTCAGAGATCTTTTTCCGCTTGTTCACCCCGCTGTGGGAAAGGCAGACGACCAGGTCCACCCGCTCTTTTTCCCGCAGCTCCTGGACCATTCGGCGGGATACCTCCAGGGGATCGCCGAACTTTACGGGAGAGGCGAAGGGGGCCTTCTCGGCGGCATCCTTGCCCATGATCCCGAAGATGCCGATCCTGAGCCCGCCCCGTTCAATGACGATATAGGGTTTCACCCTCCCCTTTTTGAACTCCGCCTCCAGGGAATCATCTTTGTCGCTCTCGGCGCTGAAAATTGCGTTGGCCAGCACCAACTGGGGAAGCCCTCCCCTGGCCGCCGCCGCCTCGAGGATTTTGGCCAACCCCCGGGGTTTTAAATCGAACTCGTGATTTCCCGGAACGAGGGCGTCGTAACCCATCTCCTTCATCAGGACCAGCTCCATCGCCTCCTCCCTGGAGAGCATATGAAAGAGGGTCCCCATCAGAAAATCCCCGCCGTCCAGGGTCAGCACCGGAGAGGTCCGTCTCGCCCTTTCCCGGCTCAGGATGGCCGCCACGCGGGCGAGGCCTCCTCTGGTGGCATCGCCGCCGGCTACCTGCGGCTGGTAATCCAGGTTGGGGGAAAAGCCCAGCAGGTTCGAATGGAGGTCATTGGTGTGCAGGATGGTAAGCTCTCTTCCTTGCGCGGAAGGAGAGGATAGCGGCAGAATGGTGACAAACAGGGCAATAAGCAGGATACGGACAATCTTCATGATGCACCTCGCTTCGGGGGATATGTCTTTATTGCGGATTAACACCAAATCACCGCTCCTCCTGCTGGTAGAGATCGAAAAGGATCATGTGCGGCCTTTCGCGGTCATTTTAATGGTATTTTCCAGCCAATCGAGGAGAAAGGCAAACACCTGGTCCTGTTCGGGCTCGTTGTGGATTTCGTGGTAGAGGCCGGGCCAGATTTTAAAGGTGCATTTCTCGCCGGCCCGGGCGGCGAATTCGGCGCTGGCCGCAGAGGAGGTCAACCGGTCTTCCCCGCCGTGCATGATCAGGAGGGGAAGACCAAACCGGTCAGCACACTCCAGATTCCTCCGGCCCGCCTCCAGCATGTCCATCCCCAGCTTGACCGACAGACGGTCATGAACCAGGGGGTCGTTGAGATAGGCATCCACCACCGCCTGATCGCGGGAGATGGCCTGCGCGTCCAGTTCGCTGGGCAGGACGAGGGAGGGCCAGAGACGATACATGACCCGGGCCAGCGCCAGCTTCCAGCGGGGTGGGGCGAAGGCGGTCCGTAAAAGCGGACCGGTCACCACCACCCCGGCAAGGTTGGGAGAGGAAGAGAGGCAGTAATTGATGACGATCCCCCCGCCCAGGCTGTGTCCGTAGAGAAAAACAGGCAGACCGGGATGGAGCAAGGAGGCCATCTTGCTGAATAAATCGATGTCCTTGGACATAAAGCAGTCGTCGGGTGAGTGGCCCCGCAGACCTGGCGACCGGCCGTGACCACGGAGATCCAGGGCCAGGACGAGGAAACCATGCCGGTTCAGGAACGCCGCCAGGTGGTCATAACGCCGGCCATGCTCTCCCAGACCATGGACCAGACAGAGAACGGCCCTGACCTCTCCGGGCGGCGCCCACCGGTGGACTGCCAGCGCGAGTCCATCTTCCGTGGTGAGAAAAGAAGCAGGGATCATCGGATACTCCTGAATAAGGGAGGTTATTTCCGGCACGGGTCTTATCTATCAGAGCGGAGAGGGCTTTGCAAGGAGATAGGAATTAAAGGGTGTGCGACAATAAGATTTATATCCTTTTCTCCCCCCTTTGGAAAAGGGGGGCAGGGGGGATTTGGAGTGCTTGTTTTGGGCAGTGTCAAAAAATCTCCCCTAACCCCTCTTTTCCAAAGAGGGGGATGAGGGAGCAGAAGTGTGGCCTGTCGTCGAATATGTACGGAACCCCTCATGGTCGGGCCTGTTTTTCCTCCCCCCTTTTTCCCGTGTCCAGCGGGACTTATGGGTAAGGGTCAGTATAGCAAAGAGGGGAGAAAAACCGCTCCGCCCCGATCAGCCGCTGGGCTTGCCGAACCTCTCCCGAATGAAACGGCGGGCCTCTCCCCGGTCGGCCAATTGTTTTTCCAGTTGGGCATCCTCCAGGGCGTCCAGCATCTTTTTAAACTTCGGACCGGGCGAGAACCCCATTTCCAGGAGATCCCGGCCGTTCAAGAGCGGCGGGGGATGGAGTTCCTCCCGCGACAGCAGGGCAAGCTTATCCCGGCAGAAATGATAACTGTCCAGACGGCCATGACTCGCCAGACAGTCCAGGCGATGGAGCTCCAGATGCCGGGAAAAATCGGGGAGCCGGAGGAACCTTTTGAGTTTTGCCGGCCTTACCTGTTTTATCTTCTGGAAATACACGTGGTGGCGGATAAGGGCAAGAACCGAATCCATCACCTCGATAGAAAACCGCAGACGCCGCATGAGATCCCGGGCCAGTTCCTCCCCCTTTTCCTCGTGGCCGTAGAAATGAATCCCCTTCTCATCCCGGAAACAGGCAGGGGGCTTGCCCACATCATGCAGCAGGGCGCCCCAGGCGAGGCGTTCATCCGCCCCCCACGCAAGGGGGTCAGAGGGCAAGAGGGCCAGCATCCGCAGGGTATGTTCCCGCACATCCCCTTCGGGATGATAGGCGGGGTCCTGCAGAACCCCCGACATCGCGGAAACCTCTGGCAGGATATGCCGCAGAAGGCCGGAGGCCTCCAGGAGTTCCATCCCCCTTCTGGCCCCGCCCTGGGTGAGGAGCTTCGTCATTTCTATGCGGATGCGCTCGGCGCTGATCAGCAGGATTTTTTCCGCCTGATCCTTGATGGCCGAAAAGGTGTCGGGATCCATCTCAAAACCGAAGGCCGCGGCAAAGCGAACCGCCCGGAGCATCCGCAGGTGATCCTCAGCAAAACGTTCGCGGGGCCGGCCGATCGCGCGGATAATCCCCTTTTCGAGATCACTTCTCCCGCCGGAATAGTCGGTAATTTCGCCGGTGGTGGGGTCCAGCAGGAGGCCATTTATGGTAAAGTCCCGCCTCAGCACATCTTCCCTGGCCGTGGCATACCTTACCTCCGATGGCCGCCGTCCATCCTGATAGGCCAGGTCCGAGCGGAAGGTGGCCACCTCGTAGCCCCGGCCATCCTCCAGCACCAGAATGACCCCGAAACTGGCCCCGATTGGCGCGGTGCGGGGGAATAATTTCTGCACCTCTTCCGGGCGGGCGGAGGTGGCGATGTCATAATCTTCCGGCTCAACCTGGCGAAGGAGATCACGGACGCAGCCCCCCACGAGGTAGGCTTCATGACCCGCCTCAATCAACCTGGCCACCAGCGATTTTGCCGTATCCAGTGAGGACCGCGCTCCCATCAGTGTCAACTCTCACTCCCTCTGGCTGGTCAAGGTCTGGTGCGTTACGCTTCGCTAACGCACCCTACATCTAAAAACCTTCCGCCTACAGCCTATCTACCTAAGTATCTTCAGTGGTGCCGGTAAACTTTACCAAGTTTAATCGCGCAGAACTCGCCGCACATGGTGCATCCTTCCTCGTGGGCGCTCGCGCTTACCTCCAGGAGTTCCCTGGCCTTCTGGGGGTCCAGGGAAATGGCAATCTGCCCCTCCCAGTCAAAATCCCGGCGGTACCTGGCCATCTGGAGGTTCCGCTCCCAGGCCCCCGGCAACCCCTTGGCGATATCCGCCACATGGGCGGCCAGCCTGGCGGCGATTACCCCTTCCCGCACATCCGCGAGGGTCGGCAACCGGAGATGCTCCGACGGGGTGACATAACAGAGAAAATCCGCCCCGGCCGCCCCGGCGATGGCCCCGCCGATGGCCGCGGTGATATGATCATAGCCGGGGGCAATATCCGTGGGCAGGGGTCCCAGGACATAGAAGGGCGCGTCATTGCATAAACTCTTCTGGAGGACCACATTGGCCTCGATCTCCTTCAGAGGGACATGGCCGGGTCCCTCGATCATCACCTGGACCCCCCTGGCCCGGGCCCGCTTCGTCAGTTCCCCGAGGATAATCAGCTCCTGAACCTGGCTGCGGTCGGTAGAATCCGCCAGACAACCCGGACGCAGGCCGTCGCCGAGGCTCAAAACCATGTCATAACGACGGGAAATCTCCACGAGCCGGTCATACTGCTCGTAAAAGGGATTTTCCCGGTCGTTGAAGGACATCCAGTTTGCCGTGATCGAACCGCCGCGACTCACAATGCCCAGCACCCGCCCGGATTCACTGAGACTGGCAATGCTTTTTTTTGTGATCCCGCAATGGACCGTAAGGAAATCCACCCCGTCCTCGCCGTTTTCCTCGATCACCCGGAACATATCTTCCGGATCGATTTCCACCACGGCCTTCTGCTTGTTCAGGGTCTCCGCGGCGATCTGGTACATGGGCACGGTCCCCACGAGGACAGGCGAGGCCTCCATGATCTTCTTCCTGATCATCCGGAGGTCTCCGCCCGTGGACAAATCCATGATCGCGTCGGCCCCGGCCGCGGCTGATACCCGCACCTTCTCCAGTTCCAGATCAAGGTCGAAATGGTCCCTGGAGGTACCAAGATTGGCATTCACCTTTGTCCTCAATCCCCTGCCGATGGCCGCGGGGGCGATATTACGATGGTTCACGTTTCTCACTACCACGATATTGCCCTCTTCCACCCCCCGGCGGATAAATTCCGGCGATATCCCTTCCTGTTCGGCACAGAGGGTCATTTCCTCGGAAATTTTCCCGGCCCTCGCCATTTCTAATTGTGTCATCTCTCTCCTCCTATCTGCCTCTTGTCCCGCAAGACGGGCGCCAGGTGATTCGTCGGGCCATGGCCCGCCCCGAGCCTGAAGGCCCTTCTGATGGCCTCGGTTATATACTCTTTAGCCTCCCTTACCGCCAAGGGCAACGGCAACCCTAGGGCAAGCAGGGTGGCCAGGGCGGCCGAATAGGTGCAGCCGGTCCCGTGGGTGTCCTTGGTATCAATCCGGGGAGCGCGGAATTCGTAAAATTCCACGCCATCATAGAGGACGTCCACCAGTTCGGCGTAGGATTCATCCAGATGTCCCCCCTTGACCAGCACGTTTTTCGGGCCGAGCTGCTTTATCGCCTGCGCCGCCTGCTTCATATGCTCTATCTTGTTAATCTTCATCCCCGCGAGGACCTCCGCCTCCGGTATGTTCGGGGTAAGGAGATAGGCCAGGGGGATCAGCTCTTTCACCATCGTTCTCACGGCTTCCTCCCCTATCAGCGAGGCGCCTCCCTTGGCCCTCATGACCGGATCTACCACCAAAAGCTCGATCCGGAATTCCCGGATCATGGCGGCCACCGCCGATGTTATCTCGGCATTTGCCAGCATCCCGGTCTTTACCGAGTCCACCCCGATATCGGAAACCACCGAGGTGATCTGTTTTTTGACGAAATCCGCGGGTATTTCATAAATTCCCTGGACCCCGAGGGTATTCTGGGCCGTGAGCGCGGTAATCGCACTCATGCCGAAACCGCCCAGGGCGGTAATGGTCTTGAGATCCGCCTGAATCCCGGCGCCGCCCCCTGAATCGGAACCGGCGATGGTCAATATTCTTTTCGGCTTAACCGTCATTATTCCCCCGCCTCAGATCAGGCGTAAATTCACGTTCAAAACAAAGGCCGGATCAATAGAAAAGGGGACATACCAAAAGTATGACCCCTTCTTTTTTTAGGATAAGTAAAAACTTGTCGCTAATCCCTACGCTGGCATTACCCAGGTCAGGTTCAAAGGGTATCATCTCAGCCTTTCAGGCACCCCCGGCTACCCTGTCAACTACTCCCTTGACCTCTTAAAATCAAGGGATTTTTTCTGCTGCGGACCGTCATTTCACGATTCTGAATATTTCCCGGGTATTTGCCAGGGTTGTTTCTCCCACGAGTTCCAGCGTCGTTTCCAGGATATCTGCCACAGCCTGGGCGGTGTGAACAACATAGGCAGGCTCATTCCTTTTGCCCCGGAAGGGCTGGGGGGCCAGGTATGGACAGTCGGTTTCCAGCAGGGTGCCTTCGAGGTGAATAAAACTGACCACCTCCCTGATGATATCCGCCTTTTGAAAGGTTACCGTTCCCGGAAGAGATATATAGAATCCCAGGTCAAGGCACCGCCTGGCCATATGGTAATCGCCGGAAAAGCAGTGGAGGATGCCACGCAGCCTTCCCCGCCAGGGGGTGAGCATCTCCAGGACCTCCCGATGGGCATCCCGGCTGTGCACAATGACCGGGAGATCCAGGTCCGAGGCCAGCTCAAGCTGCTCGCCGAAACGGGTAATCTGGATATTCCGGGGAGAAAGATTGTGAAAGAAATCCAGGCCTATTTCACCGTAGGCCACCACCTTCTCCATCCGGGCCAGGTTGGAAATCTCCTGATAGGTGTCCTTTTCAATCTCCCTCGCATGGTGGGGATGGACGCCCACGGCGGCGTAAATCTCCTTATATTCAGCCGCCAGAGCAACGACCTTCCTGCAATCTTCGAGGGTAGTACCCACGGTTACAATCAGTTCCACCCCCGCCTCAACCGCCCGGGCAATCACCTCCGGCCGGTCTGAATCAAACTCCCCCATCTCCAGATGGGCATGGGAATCGGCAAACATCTATTTATTGTTCACGGAAATGATCTTGACAACAGGCTCAATCACCATCTCCCCCGCATTGTCCGCCACATCAGGCAGGCTCTCCAGGTAGTCATTGAATGCATCGGCGTTCATCGGTCTCCTTTCGAGGATCCTTTTATCCGTAACAGCCTTATAATCCTGTAACAATTTGTCCATACAACCTCCCTCAGGCAACGATTGGCGCACATAGTTTATGACACTTCTGATATTTTGGCAACGGGAAGCTTGGCTTGGGGTGCGGCAATAAGATTGATATCCTATTCTTCCCCCTTTGGAAAAGGGGACAAGAACCGCTCCCCCCATAAATATGTCGCGCGCCCCTTGACTTGGAAAAGGCAATCAAATATCTCTTATGACCAGGGTTGGCAGGAGGGCGCTTATGGAAGAGAATATCTATTTTTATGCGGGGGGAAATAGCATTGAAGGGCTATTGAGGCGAGGACGCCAGGAGTCAGGCGTAATCATCACCCATCCCCATCCGCTCTATGGCGGGGATATGCACAATAATGTAGTGACAACTATTACCAGGGCTTATCGGACGGCCGGATGGACCACCTTGCGGTTTAACTTCCGGGGGGTCGGCGGCAGTCAGGGAAGTTACGACCAGGGCCGGGGTGAGCAGCGGGACGTAGCGGCTGCGATCACCTTTCTCGCCGGACTCGGAATCGGCCGCGTGGACCTTGCCGGATATTCCTTCGGGGCCTGGGTGAACGCACTCCTGCAGGCAGAGTCCCCGCCGGTCGGAAATATGATCATGGTCTCGCCGCCCCTGGCCTTTCTTGATTTCACGCCTATAGGCGAACTTGATCGCCTGAGGTTGGTCATCACCGGCAGTCACGATGAAATCGCCCCGGCGGATCTTATCCGTAAATCCATCTCCCGGTGGAACGCGGCAGCGCGCCTGGAGGTGATCGAGGGGGCGGATCATTTCTACGGCGGCTATCAGGATCAGCTCGCGGCCGTTCTGGCGGACTATCTCAAGTAGGAATAGGGATGCTTCCGCTGGTAAATCTTGCCGATTGAACCAGCGGAAGTCTCTGCAAGAATAGGATAGCCTCATTTTGGTCGCACACCCCTTTTACCAGCAGATTATTCCGCGCGGGGGACGACGATCTCCCGCCCCTACAATAGCTCTTCCCGGAGCTTACGGGCCATGAGGCGCTCGTAGGTCACGGGCGCGAAGCGGCTGAGCCAGTAGGCCAGTTTCCCCACCGGGGTCAGGACCAGCAGATTCCGGCGCTTCAGCGCGCCCCGGTAAACCTTCTCGGCCACGCTCGAAGCCGAAGTCGGCCTCCCCACCGTGGATTGCGGGCGGGTGGTGACCTGCCCGTCGGCGCCCAGCGCCCTGGTCTGGAGATTGGTCTGCACGAAGCCGGGGCAGACAAGCATCACATGCAGGCCCCTGCCCCGCAATTCCGCCCGGAGCGAGGTGAAGAGTCCGTGCAGGGCATGTTTGCTCGCGCAGTAACCTGTCCGCCCGAGCAGGGGGGCCACCCCGGCCAGGCTTTCGATCACGATCACCATCCCCCTTCGCACAAGCAGACTCACGATCGCCGCCTTGGTGCAGTAGAGCGACCCGAAGAAATTGACCTCCATCACCCGGCGGTAGACCGCTGTCTCGGTATCCACAAAAGCGCCTCGCTGAGTGATGCCGGCATTGTTGACCAGGACGTCTATTCCACGATAACGTTCCAGGACAACGCCAATTGCCTTCTGACATTCTTCCTCATGGGAGACGTCGCAACCGATGCCCACCGCCTCGACACCAACGGCATTGAGTTCCGCCGCAAAGGCCTTCACCGTCACCTCATCCTGGTCCAGCAGTCCCAGGCGGGCGCCATCCCTGGCAAACCGACGGCTGATAGCCTCACCAATGCCACTCGCCGCGCCCGTTACGACAATCACCTTTTTATTAAACGACCTTGTTCTCATTTGACACCCTTGATCGCCCCAAGAGAGGTGTGCAACAAAAATGTTGGGCAATCTTGCAGAGACTTACCCTCCCTTTGGAAAAGGGGGGCAGGGGGAATTTATCCTAAAATAGGCACGAATATCCGGTTAGGAAATTGCGCTTGTCCTTATCAGGTTATTTTTGAGGCATAATGACCGTCTTTGCCGGTCTTCTTCCTCTTTTCTTCCTCCCCCTGAAGGGGAGGCCTAAAACCCCATCCCCCTCCTAACCTCCCCCTTGAAGGGGGAGGAATTAAGTAGTGCCCCTCCCAAGGCCATCTATAAAGGGGGAGGAAGAAAACCCGAACCAAACAGAGTATTTATGGATGACGCAAAAAGCTAACCGGACATTGCTGAAAAATAATGGACCATTTAGTATCCGTCAAATCTCCCCAACCCCTCTTTGCTAAAGAGGGGAGAGAAACTGCCCTGCCCGTTATTTTGTCGCGCGCCCCCCCTGCAGACAGGACCATCCTGACATTTTTCAGCTTGTCCTTCCTCACATCTTCCCCTCCCTGTCAACCCGAAAATGTGGTAGATAGGGCGATACTTAATCCCCTCTGTCACTGATGCAAGAAAGGAAGGACGACCATGATTGAATTCGAAAAGGACAAGATAAGAAAGAGTGTGCCGAAAATACTGGAGGAAATGAAGAAAAGAAGGTTCGATCCCCATTTCTTTGAAACGGCCGCTGAGGCCAGGGATTTTATCGTGAGCCAGATCAATCCCGGGGAAACCGTCGGGATCGGCGGCAGCATTACCTTGCGGGAAGATCTGGCGGTAGTCGGGGAGCTGAGGAAAAAAGGGATAACCGTTGTGGATCACTGGGATTCCGGCGCCGATGCTGCTCTGAGACTGGAGCTGAAGCGTAAACAGCGGATGGCGGATGTTTTCCTCACCGGCGTAAACGCCGTTACGAGAGACGGGATACTGGTCAATATGGACGGAGGAGGAAACCGGGTGGCCGGCGCCTGTTCCGGACCAAAACGGGTCATCGCGGCCTTCGGGATGAACAAGCTCACGGACTCGCTGGAGCTGGCCATCCACCGGACCCGTCACCATGCGGCAATCATCAATTCCATCCGGCTGGAACGCAAGGTTCCCTGCGCCCAGACGGGAATCTGCACCGATTGCCACGCCCCGGAAAGGATCTGCGCGGCCCTCTTGATTCTCTTCACCAAACCGGGCGATATCGACAAGTTCACCCTGGTGCTGGTGAATGAGGATTTGGGCCATTAGAGGATTGTAGGGGCAGGTTTCAAACCTGCCCCTACAAAGCGTTGCAGCGACGAGGGATGCAGCCAAAGCACAGCATCCGGACTTTGTACGGAGTCGTCAACCCTGGCATCAGGAACCATTTGCCCTTACCGGCGCCTCATTCCCAGGTGCGGGTGTCCTCGATCTTTTTCGAACCCTTGGGAATGACGCCGCTCGCGAGCAGTTCCACCTCGCCCCTGACCCGCAATATATCCTGCATGGCCAGCGCAATCCTGTCGGCCAATTCCCGGGAACGGGCGCAGCCTTCCGTCACTTCCGCCCGGAAGAGCATCTTGTCCTGGTGCCTTTCCCTGGTCACTACCACCTGACAGGCGCAGATTTCGGGGAATTTCGCCGCTACCGCATCAACTTGACCCGGATGGATAAACATCCCCTTCACCTTGGTCACCTGGTCCACCCGGCCCACGATTTTGACCAGCCTGGCGGAGGTCCGGCCGCATTTGCAGGGTTCATCGGTAAAATAGGAAAGATCGCCCGAACCAAAGCGAATCAGCGGATAGACCTTGTTAAAACAAGTCCCCGCCACTTCTCCCACTTCACCTGGGCCCAGTTGTTTTCCCGTCGCGGGATCTACAATTTCCACGATACAGTCATCCGGTATGTGCATCCCGTTCTTCTCGACGCATTCGTAACCCAGGCAGCCGATGTCCGCCGTACCATAGCTCTGGCGGACCATAATGCCCAGGTCCGACTCGAGCCGGTCACGGAGAGACTCCGGGAGCATCTCCGCCGCCACGAAGGCGGTCTTCAGGAAAAGGTCCTTTTTGAGGTTGAAATTCATCTCCCGGGCCTTCTCCAGGATGTTGTTCAGGAAGCTCGGGGTTCCGAGAAACCCGGTCACCTTCATGTCCTTGAGGAGCTGCACCTGGACCTCGGTATTTCCGAACCCCGCCGGAATTGAGCGGCAACCCAGCATCTTCAGGGACTCATCGAGCATGAAGGCAAAGGGCGTCAGATGGAAGCCGAAGGTGACCTGGGCGATGTCACCGGGGCGAAATCCACCGGCGTATAATCCCTGCGCCCAGCGGGTATCTTCATATTCCATTTCCCCTGGCTCATAGATCGGCCCGGGAGAGGCGAAGATTCGCCGTAAAGCTTCGGGAGGAACGGCGTTTAATCCTCCGAAAGGGGGATTTTTCTTCTGCAGGGCGATCAAATCGGTTTTGGCCGTGACGGGTATCTTCTCCAGATCGCTGACGGTCCTGATATCCCCCGGGGACAAGCCGGCAATGTCCAGCTTATCCCTGAAGGCCGGGGCCTTTTCATAGGCGTACTTTACGATCTTGCGGAGTCTGCGTTGCAGATACTTCCTTCTCTCCCCCTCCGTCATGATCTCCCGTTCGGCCAGGAAGTAACCCTTTTTGCGATTCATCTGCGCCATTTACCAACCTCCTTGGTCAGAAGTCAGAAATCAGGAGTCAGAATAGAAACAGGGTCTTTCTCCCTTAACCTGCTGACCTTTGCCAGGCACGAAAAGCCTGGTCGGCTGTCTTTCTCATTCTGAATTCTGAATACTGAATACTGAATACTGTCTCCTGAGCGTTATAAAAAAAGGACCGGTTGCCATGACGGGCCGGCCCTTTCTTCTTAACTTTCCCTGATCATTTCTTCGGCGAGAAGATCCCCTCGAAGGAAGCCCGTATTACCTGCCCCTTCGGATCCTCAAAGGTTGCCGTGCCGTTTCTCACAGAAATGGGGAAGGTGAAATCCGACACCCCTTTCCACCACTTTTCCAGGAGATCATGGGACTTGGTAATTTCTTTTCGTTCGATCATTTCGATCAATGTATGTCCCCTGCTGACCAGCAGCATCCCGTTGGCGACTGCGGAATCCAGGACAACGTTGACCCTCAGGTAGTCTGTTTTTCCCCCGGGGACATAGTTGTCGTCATAATACATTACCGTATTGACCTCGAAGTCCTCGAAGGCCACGGTGAACTTCAGATCGTCCAGCATGACCATTGTCTTGTTCGGGTTTTCCAGGGCAAAGACAAAGGCCAGGACGAGCGGGGTCGAACTCTTTGCCGGGTCAATCCATCCCCAGTAGCTGGCGATTTCCACCCGCTCCAGTTTGATGACCGGTGGTTTCAGTGCCTCCTGTTTCTTGGCCATCATGGGCTTTTTGTCCATCATGGGTTTCTTGTCCGTTCCCTCTGCCTTTCCGTGCGAGGTAGCGCCGCAGGGAGCCACCGCCAATCCAATGATTACAAACACCATCAAAATGGTTATCCATATCTTTTTCATACATTCCCTCCCTTCAGGTGAGCCAACGTTTCCTGCGTTTATAATGTTTAACATCCTTAAAGCTCTTTCTGGTCCCCAAATCCGTAAGGCCCAGATAGAAATCCTTGATATCCGGATTCTTGGACAGTTCCTCGGCGGTGTTATCCATCACGATACGGCCATTCTCCATCACATAGGCATAGGGCGCCACATTGAGGGCCAGCTTGGCATTCTGCTCCACCAGGAGAATGGCTATTTTCGATTCCTCATGCAGACGGGTAATGATGTTAAAAATCTCGCCGATAAGCAGGGGGGCCAGCCCCATCGATGGCTCATCCAGCAGTATCAGCTTAGGATCGGCCATCAGGGCGCGGCCCACGACGGTCATCTGCTGCTCCCCGCCGCTGATGAGTCCGGCCGTTTCACCCCTCTTCTCCTTAAGACGGGGGAAGTAATTGTAGACCATCTCCAGACCTCTTTTGATGGCCCCCCGATCCTTTCTCAGGTGACCGCCCACAATGAGATTCTGTTCCACCGTCAGGTGTTCGAAGACTAGCCGGCCTTCGATCACCTGAATAATCCCCGACTTGGCGATGTCTTCGGCGTTTTTCCTGTCGATGCGTTCCCCCATGAAGAGGATGTTGCCGTCCGTTACCTTCCCCTCTTCATGTTTGAGCAGACCGGAGATGGCCTTTAATGTGGTACTCTTACCCGCCCCATTGGCCCCCAGGAGGGCCACAATCCCCCCGGCGGGGATAGAAATGGACACCCCTTTGAGTACCAGGATCACCTCATGGTACTTAACCTCGATACTGTTTATCTGTAATATGGGCTCTCCAGTCAATGACCTTACCTCCTTTTGGAGATTATTACCTGGCGAAGGGGGCTGTTACCACCCGAACCACTCTTTTTCCCACTTCTCCGGCCAGCGTTTTTTCAGATCCACGGCCTCGACAAAGACAAACTTCCCCTTTTCGATCTTGTAGATCATGCTGACGGATGCGGCCCGATGATCGGTAGCCGTATAGCTCACCGGCGCCCCACCGAGACCGAGGTCCTTGTCGCGGATCGTCTCCAGGGCCTTCACGATGCCAGGGCCCGTGAGATCGCCGGCCTTGTCGGCAATCTTCATGCCTTCCGCCAGGATCAGCGCCGCCCCCCAGGCCTTGGTGGTATGAATGAGGCGCTTCTCCAGGGGCACGCCGGGGTTCATCTTTTTGGCATAGTTCATTATGGTGTCCATGAGCGGGGCCTTGCCGCCGAAGAAGGCCGAGGGCGCGGCGCCCATGACTCCCTCGGCTGCCGGGCCGGCCAACCGGGGAAGGTTTTCATCGTAACCATAGGTATTTGAGAGATGATCGGCGCCCAGACCCAGCGCCCGGGCATCCTTCAGGGCCGTGGCCACCGACATGGTGGTGTTGCCATGCCAAACTACATCAGGGGCGAAGGCCTTCGCCGCCAAAACCTGGCTCTTCGTATCGAGCGCGGTAAGCGACACATCCTGATCGGGTCCGACTTCAAAGCCCAGCATCACGGCCTGGTCCTTCATGGCCTTGATGGGGGCGCTGCCATAGGGGGAGGCGAACATGTAGAAACAGACCATCCGGGGCTTATCCCCCTTATCCCGGCGTTCCTTGAAACGGGGCTCCTTTTTCCAGACATGATCAAACCAGGCCGTGAGGGCCGAGCGGGCATTGCTGGAATAATCGGCGGGGAAAAAGAGATTATAAGGGGTCTTTTTCGGATCATTCAGATGGGCCGAATAGGAGGCCGAGACGTAGGGTATTTTATCCTTCGTAATCGTGGGCGAAAGGGCCTCCGTGTCTCCGGTTCCCCAGCCCAGCACGGCTACGACCTTGTCAAAATCCCGGAATCTCTTGTAGGTGGTAATCGCCTCGGGGATGCGGTAGCCGTAGTCGTACTGGAAGAGCTTGATTCTCTTGCCGTTGATGCCGCCCGTATCATTGATATAGGCAATGGCCTCCTGTATCCCCATCGCATAGTCCTTGCCCACGTCCGAGGTGGCGCCGGTGGTGTCATTGAGCGACCCCACCCGGACTTCCCCTTTGGCCTGCGCCCAGGCCATACCGCCTGCCCCGCAAAGGATCAAGGCTACTGCCGCTAAAAAAATTATCAATCTGTTCTTCATCACCATTCCCTCCTTTTTAGTTAGAATCGAAAACAACGCCTGATTCCCATCTTTTCTTGAACCCGTTAACCATTTCGGGGTGGTTTAATCTGCAAGATTGATCCGACGGATCAGTCGGATTTCCCTGACCCCCGACCCCTGACCCCCAATCAGTACGAGAAGGGCCAGAGATTAAAGTAATTCTTGATCTGCCACCAGCGATAGGCCAGCCCATTGGGTTCGTAGATCAAAAACAGGCAGATCGCCAGGCCGAAGGCCGCCTCCTTGAGGAAGAGGAACTTCATTGAAATTTCCGGATAGTAAGGCATAAGCGGGATGATGGCAAATTTCAGGCCTTCCAGGATCAAGACCATGAACAGAGAGCCGAAGAAAACCCCCTGAATGCTGCCCACCCCGCCGATCAGGATGACCCCCACGAGCCACAGGGACCAGGACCAGGGGAAATGCTCGGGGCTCAGGGCGGCCAGGGTGGAGACCCAATAGGCGCCGGCAATGCCGCCGATAAAACCGGCCACGAAAAAGGCCAGCAGTTTGTATTTCACGATATTTATGCCCATGGTCTCGGCGGCAATGTCATTGTCGCGAATGGCGATCCAGGCCCGTCCCACCCGGGAGCGCAGGAGATTTACCACCCCCATGGTCAGAATGATCATCAGGATCACCCCGAGGAAATAGACCTTCACGTCCGTGTCGAGGACAATCGGGCCGATGCTAATGCTTCCCGGCGGCAGGGAAAAGGCCTGACCGCGGCCACCGATCTGGCTTACGTACTGGGTCAGGATGAAATCCACCGTCACGAACTGGGCGGCGAGCGAGGTCATAATGAGATAGAAACCCTTCACCTTCGCCGAAGGGAGGCCGAAGAGTACGGACCAGAGCCCCGCCACAACTCCGCCGATGAATATGCTGAGAAGATAGGGAACCTGGAGTTGCAGGATCAAAAGGGTGCTCGTATAGGCGCCTACGGCGAGAAAGGCCGCATGGCCCAGGGTCACCTGGCCGCAATAGCCGATCAGCAGTTGCACCCCGAGGGCCCCCATGGCGGTGTAGATGATCAGGGTAGCCACCCCGACGAGGTAAAGGCCGCTCCAGAAGGGGATGACATAGAAGACGATGATTGCGAGCAGGATCATTTTCCCCAGGATGAACTTCGTCTGCCACCAGGCGTGATCCTGGCGGTAAGATTCGTGATAGACGCCGCTTGGTAAGTAGGACATGGCTATACCCTCTCAATCCTTTCCCATCCCCAGAGGCCGTAAGGCTTGAACAGGAGGATGATGACCATAAAGACAAAGGGGGCGATTTCCTTCACGCCCCCGGGGGTGAACTGGTCCAGATAGGCGCCGCTCAAATTCTGCAGCACCCCGATGATGATGCCGCCCACAATCGCGCCGGGAATGGAATTAAGCCCCCCGAGAACGACGGCGGGTAAAACCAGGAGCCCCAAATGACCGACCGAGATATTGATCCCGTTGATATTTCCCAGCAAGGCCCCGCCTACCCCGGCGGCGATGAAGGCGATCCCCCAGGCCGTGGCATATACGTAGCGGGCGCTGATCCCCAGGGACAGGGCCGCCATCTCCCTGTCCGCCGTGGCCTGCATGGCCAGTCCCCAGCGGGTGAAGTGGAAGAAGGCCACAAAGACAACCAGCAGCAAAATGGCCGCGACAAAACTCCAGATATATACCTGACCGATGACGATCCCGGCGATATTCACGGGCGCGTCGGGGAAGATCGGCGGCGTAAAGACCACCGTATCGGTTCCCCAGATGAACATCACGATGCCGCGGAAAAAGAAGGACAGGCCCACGGTAACCATAATCACCGTCAAAACGGGCTCGCCGATGAGCTTATCGAGGAATATCCGTTCGGTCAGCAGTCCCAGGATAAACCCGATGATCATCGTAATCAGGACGGCCAGCCAGAAGGGAAAGCCCCAGGTGTAGAAACTCAGGCAGACGTAGGCGCCAATCAGCACCAGCTCGCCCATGGCCAGGTTCAGCACGCCTGAGCATTTATAGATAATCGTCCAGCCCAGGGCGACCAGGGCGTAAATTCCCCCCACCATAATCCCCGTTATGATGGCCTGCATAAAAAGCTCCATTACCTGCCCTCCTCCACCTTTATTTTTTGAATATGGAGATCCGCCTTGATCTGGATTACCCGGCCATCCTCATAGGTGATGGTGGTGTCCATCCTCATATCGTCCTTGTCGTCGTAGATCGCCGTGAGAATGTCCTGGTAGCGGTTTTCCACGAAGGCCCGCCTAAATTTCCTGGTCCTGGTCAGCTCCTCGTCATCGGCGTCAAATTCCTTGAACATGTTGACGAAGCGGTGGATTTTTGCCGCCGGCTTGAGCCCCTTGTTGGCTTCCACGATCTGTTTTTCCACCAGATCATAGACCTCCCTCTTCTGGGAAAGCTCCTGGTAGCTGGTATAATTAAGTTTCTTTTCGTCCGCCCATTTCCCCACCACCGCATAGTCAATGCAGATGGCCGTGGCCATGAAGGGCCGCTGCTGACCGATTACCCAGGCGTCCTTGATGTAGGGGCTGAACTTCAGGCGGGTTTCCAGATACTGGGGGGCGAAAATGCTGTTATCACTCAGGGTCATCACGTCGGCGGTGCGATCGAAGACCACGAGGTGGCCGTCGTCATCGATGAATCCCTTATCGCCGGAATAGAGCCAGCCGTCCCGGAGGGATTTGGCCGTGGCCTCGGGATTTTTATAATACCCCAGAAACACCGAGGGACTCCGCGAAATGATCTCCCCGTCTTCCGTTATTTTCAATTCCGTCTGGGGGATAGGCGTTCCCACCGTATCGAACTTCACATCGCCGTTGCGGTGTACGATGGAGATGCCGGCGATTTCCGTCTGGCCATAGATCTGCTTCAGATTGACCCCCATGGCGTGGAAGAAGCGGAAATGATCGGGCCCCATCGCCGCGCCGCCCGTATAGGCATTGCGGATGTTGGTCAAACCCAGGTGATCCCGCAGTTTTTTAAACACCGTAATATGGGCCAGCCACTGGAGAAAGCTGACGTAAAAGGGAATATATTTCTTTTCGAACTTCAGATCGGCCGCATAATAACCGATCTTCATCGCCAGATTGAACAGGCTCCGCTTAATCCAGGAGGCGTCAAGATGCTTCACCTGGACCGTCCGGGTCATCTGCTCATACATGCGGGGAGGGGCGAACATCACATGGGGCGCTATTTCCCTGATGTTTTCCTGGTTGGTCTCGGGCTCTTCGGGGAAATTGATGGTAAAACCCACCTTGAGCCCGGAAGATACGGACATCATCTGCTCGCCGATCCAGGCAAAGGGCAGGTAGGAGACGAAGTCGTCCTCGGGATAACAGGGATCGACGGCCATCAGGTTTTCTCCCATGCAGATCATATTGGCGTGCGAAAGGAGGACCCCCTTGGGCAGGGCGGTGGTGCCGGAGGTGTAGAAGAGGAGGGCCACATCTCCGGAATTGCCTTCGGCAATCGCCCGTTCGAAGAGGCCAGGCTCCCTCTCCTCCAATTCCTTCCCCAGTGCGAGGAGATTCTTGAAACTCAACAGAATCGGATCATGATAGTCTCGCATCCCCTTGGGATCATCCCAGATGATCCGCTTGAGCCCGGGACATTTTTCCCGGATGGCGAGGGCCTTATCCACCTCTTCCTGACCTTCGGCAAAGAGGAAAAGGGCGTCCGAATGGTTGATGATGTAGGCCACCTCATCGAGCAGGCAGTCCTGGAATAGCCAGACGGCCACGCCGCCGGCGCACATGGTCCCCATTTCGGCCCAGAGCCCCTCGGGCCGGTTGTCGCCGATCATGGCCACCTTGTCGTCCCTTTTCAGGCCCAGGCTGACCAACCCCAGGGAAATGTAACGGACATTGTCCAGATATTGCTGCCAGGTGATGGGTCGCCAGATGCCGAACTCCTTTTCCCGGAGGGCCACCCGCTCGGCGCCGAACCTCGCGGCGGCGGCGACGAACATCTTGGGCAGGGTCAAGTTCGCGGCTGTTTCGCCCTTCACGTTGCGGTCCTTATCTTCGTGTGGCATACATATCCTCCTCGCCCAGGTAGGCTTTCACAACAGCAGGATTGGCCTGAATCTCCGCCGGCGTCCCTTCGGCGATCTTGTAACCGAAATTGAGGACCGACACCCGGGTGGAAATATCCATCACCACGCCCATATCATGCTCCACGAGGATGCAGGTGACCTTCCAACGCTCTTCCTGGTTGATATCGAGGATGAACCGGGCCATATCCTCCACCTCCTCCAGATTCAGCCCCGCCAGGGGCTCGTCCAGCAGGAGCAGCGTGGGATTCAGGGCCAGTGCCCGGCCCAGTTCCACCCGTTTCTGCAAACCGTAGGGAAGCATGGCCACCGTCTTATTCCGGATATGCGCGATTTCCAGGAGATCGATAATCTCCTCTTCGATAAACTCCCTGGCCTTGATCTCTTCCCGGGCGGTCTTCCCGAGATAAATAATCCCGCCCAGAATGCCCGATTTAAGATGGATATGCCGGCCCAGGCGGATATTGTCGAGAACGGTCATCCCCCGAAAAAGCTCGAGCTTCTGAAAGGTCCGGGCAATCCCCAGCTCGGCGCGACGGTGGGGTTTCTGACCGGTAATATCTTCTCCCTGGAAACTTATCCGGCCCTGCTGGGGATGGTAGAGTCCATTAATGCAGTTCAGCATTACCGTCTTTCCCGCCCCGTTGGGTCCGATGATGGAATGAATCCCCCCGGCCTGCACATCGATGCCGACATCAGTAAGGGCCGCCACCTTGCCGAAATACATATGGATGTCGCTAACGGACAACATCGCCTCTCCCGGTCGTTCCTCCGCCATATGGCCATTCTCCTTCCCTGAAAAAAATATCTTAGAAAACCCGCGCTCGACAAGATCAGCAACAATGGGCGCTGGAGGTAATACTCTCCCTGCTTTTTTCTCTTATCTTTGTTATTGAATTTTCCCGTAAAGGGACAGACCCATTCCCGTAAAGGCCGGGGGATTCCTGCCTCTTGTATGGAAAAGATGGTAGTTTGTGGTGTTAAAGTAACTGCCAGGCCCGGGTCGAGAAGGAGGCCTGTGTTTCAGACAGCTGGGCGCCGAAAGAAATCACCATGAAGCGGGGATAAAGCTTCAACCTGTACAGGGGTACCAAAACAGGATCTGCGTTAGCGGGGTAGCGTGAAGAGAGAGGGGAAAAGCACCCTGAGTGTAAGAACGGCTACTGAGGAGCGGCTATATTATAGTGATTTGCCGATGTCAAGAATTTTTATAATTCCCCAATCCACAGCAATCTCATCATTCTTCGGCAAATAACTTTATTATTGACACCCAGGCGCCGAAAAATATATAGGAGGCCCTGACGGCTTCGACACCTATATCCGCTCCCCCCTCTAATTGTCTTTTTATGCGGCACCAGTCCCTGGATTACTAACGATAAGGAGGCAGCAATGTACGTAAAGGACATCATGACCACAAATGTAGTGACCGTTCCCAGCAGCATGTCCATCGCGGACGCCAAGAGGATAATGATGGCCCATAAATGCCGTCGCCTACCCGTAGTGGACAAGGGAAGATTGGTGGGAATCGTGACGGAAAATCGACTGGAACAGGTCTCCCCTTCCAAGGCCACCTCTCTTACCGTATGGGAAATGGGGTATCTCCTGGAGAAGACAACGGTAAAGGAGATCATGGAAAAGCATGTGGTCACCGTGGAGCCCGACATGACCGTCGAGGAAGGACTGGCGATCGCCCAGAGCAACAAGGTCGGGGCGGTAGTCGTCGTGGTGGAAGGGCGGGTGGAGGGGATTATCACCACCAATGACTTTTTCTACAAGATTGCCAACAAGATCCTGGGCATTGGCGAGCCCGGGGTTCGGGTCGAGGTTACGGACGGGGGAGAGGGACCGGCCCTGGAAGAAATAATATCGGCAGTTAACAAGCACAATTTGAGGATTGTCACCCTCCATGTAATCGCCCCGCCCGACAAGGACAAAAAGGACGTGGTGGTGCATATCGAAAGCAACAACACGGAAAAACTGGTGGAAGAGCTGCGAGGCAAGGGTTTCACCGTATCCGTCCGGAAAAGATAAACGACTTGCCGATTGCGGATTTCGGATTGTGGATTAGAAAGCAATCCGCAATGAAGACATGTTGGAGGGCCACGCTCCGTCGTGGCCGCTGTGACTGAGGCCGGACGCGACAGAGCGCGTCCCTCCTGAATTCAGATATGTAGGGTGCGTTAGGCGTTTTTTTGCCGCAACGCACCGTAAAATTGGTGCGTTACGCTTCGCTAACGCACCCTACATCTGCATCTGACTCCACCGTCTGACGGCAATGGGTTTCCCTCGTAAAATATATCAGCGCAAAGGCGAGGAGAGACCAGAGCATCATCAGGGCGAAACCCTGCCGGTAGGCAGCCAACCCGTAAATCCTCACCCCGCCGACCATCTCGCCCCGCCAGCCGAGATCCAGGATAAGTCCCACCGCGGGCTGCAGAATCATTGGCCCCATCATCACCCCGGCGTTGCATACCCCGGAAGCGGTGCCTCCCAGAAAGGGCGGGACCGATTCCTTTATAAACGCGAAACCCAGCACCATCGAGCCCGAACCGAAACCGATCATGATCACGAGCACCGTCAGGAGGGCCAGGGGCAGCCCCGGGGTAAAGAGGACAACCGCCCAGCCAGCGGCAGCCACACCGGCCCCCACCAGGTATACCGGCCGCCTTTTGCCTATCCGGTCTGAAAGGGCGCCCATGCATGGCCCCCCCGCGGCCCAGGCAATAAGGAGAGATGAGGTTATCGCGGCCCCTTCGGTGGGCGTAAGGCCGTAATGGGTGGTGAGGAAGGGCACCCCCCAGAGGCCGGAAAAGGCCAGCAGCGGACCGACGATCCCGCTGGGGGCGACAACAAGCAGCCAGGCATTGCGATAGCTGAAGATCTGACGGAGGCTCGCCAGAACCCGCGGTCGTTCCTTTTCCACCTCGGAATTATTCGGCGTCAGAAAATAACTCCGGAAGCCCTTTTCCGTTGGATCATCCCGGACCATAAGCCAGATGGCCAGCGTGAGAATAAACGTAACCAGGCCGGAGAAGAAAAATACCGATCGCCAACCGTAGGCGTCTATCAGAAAACGGAGGGGCACCCCCGCCGTCACGGCCCCGATAACGCCGCAACAAAGCGCAATGCCCGTTACCGTGGCGAACCGGCTCGGTGGAAACCAGTGGGAGGCCAGTTTCAGCATGGCCACCCAGGCCACGGCCACGGAACCACCGATCAGGAAGCGACCAAGATTAGCCAGGTAAATGCTCGGCGCCAGGGCAAAAAGAAAGATCCCGAGGGAGGCGATCAGAGACCCCGTGGTGAGGAGTTTGCGGGGTCCCCATCGATCGGCAATGATCCCGGTAGGAACCTGCATGGCCACATAGCTGTAGAAGTAAAAAGCCGACAGATTGCCCAGCGCCGCGGCGCCGATCTGAAAATCAAGCATCAGCAGGTCCGTCATGACTGCCGGGGCCACCCGCTGGTAAAAGCCGGTAAAGTAGAGAACAGCGCCCAGACCCCAGACCAGCCAGGCGAGATAGATCGGCGGGTAGGCATTTGTTTTGTCGCTCATGTATTTTCCTTCAATCCGCAATCGTCAATCTTTGAGGCGCGGATCCATGGTATCCCTGATCCCTTCGCCCAGGAGGTTGTAACCCAGGACGGTGATGAGGATGGCCAGCCCCGGATAGAGGGAAAGCCACCAGGCGATATCGATATTGTCCTTCCCGGCGGTGAGGATATTCCCCCAGCTGGGCGTCGGGGGCTGGACGCCAATCCCCAGAAAACTGAGGGCCGATTCCGTCAGGATCGCCCCGGCCACCCCCAACGTGGCCGTGACCAGCACCGAGGCCAGGGCGTTGGGAAGGATATGGATGAAGATGATCCGGAAGTCACCGGCGCCAATCGTCCGGGCCGCCTGGACAAAATCCCGTTCCCGGAGCGAGATGAAATCGGCCCGGACCAACCTTGTAATCCCCATCCAACCGGTAAGGCCGATGATGATCATGATATTCCAGATGGACGGCTCCAGAAAGGCGATTACCGCCAGGATCAGAAAAAAGGCGGGAAAACAGAGCATGATGTCCACGAGCCGCATGATCAGGGCATCCACCCAGCGGCCATAGAAGCCGGAAATGGCCCCCAGGATCATGCCGATCAGCACGGCAATGCCGGTGGCCACGAATCCCACCTTGAGGGATATCCTGGTGCCCCAGATCATTCTGCTCAGGACATCGCGACCAAGCTGATCCGTCCCGAAGAGATGGTCCAGCGAGGGAGGCAAGAGCATCTTCTCCAGGTTGATATCATTGGGATCATAAGGAGATATCCAGGGTGCGAGCAGGGAAACCACAAATAGTGATACGACGACAAAGGCCCCCGCCATGGCCATCTTGTTTTCGTAAAATCTTTTTAAAAGCTCGTTTTTAATCATGATGAGACCGCCGTTCTTCAGGGGACACGTACCGATCCGCTTCGCGGCTTCCGGTACATGTCCCCTTTACGTACCGATCCGCTTCGCGGCTTCATATGTCCCCTCAGGACACGCGGATCCTCGGATCGGCCAGGGCGTAGGAGATATCCGCCAGGAGATTGCCGATCAGGGTAAGCACCGCGCCGATAAAAAGAATTCCCATGACCACCGGATAATCCCGGGACATGACGGACATGTAGAAGAGCTGTCCCATGCCGGGAATGGCAAAGATCGTTTCAAAAATTACACTCCCGCCGATCAGCCCGGGCACGGAGAGGCCCAGGATCGTAATCACGGGCAAAAGGGCGTTGCGCAGGGCGTGTTTGTAGATCACCATCCCTTCGCTTAGGCCCTTGGCCCGGGCGGTCATGATATAGTCCTGCCTGACCACCTCCAGCATATTGGCCCGCATGTACCGCGACAGGCCGGCCAGGCCGCCGAAGGCGGAGATAAATACCGGCAGGATCAGGTGTTTGATAAGATCCAAGAACGCCGTCACGGGGGCCATATACTCGTAATTGAGGGACCGGATCCCGGAAATGGGCAGCCAGCCCAGATGGATGCCGAAAAATATCATGAGGATCAGGGCCAGCCAGAAACTTGGCGTGGCAAAACCGACAAAGACGAAAATGGTAGTGGCCTTGTCGAACCAGGAGTTCTGATGGACCGCCGACAGCACCCCCAGGGGAATCGCAATGGCCATAATGAGAAACAAAGAGAGACAGTTGATCAGGATCGTAATGGGAAGCCTTTCGAGGATCTTGTCCGCCACCGGCCGCCCGTCGGGCATGAATGACCGGCCCAGGTCCAGAACGGCAAGCCGCTTCAACCAGGAAAAATACTGTTCGTGAAGGGGTTTATCCAGTTCATAGAGAACCCGGAGACGTTCCTGCAGTTCCACCGAAGATTTGGGGTTCATCTGGGTCTGCAGATCCGTGGGGGAGCCAGGGGCCAGGCGCATGACGACAAAGCAGATCACCGTAATTCCCAGGAGCAGAGGGATCATAAAAAGCAGGCGTTTTCCCAGGTACCTGATCATGAGAGCCCCCGTCCCGGTGGGAGGGGACATGTACCGGAAGCCGCGCAGCGGATCGGTACGTGTCCCCTGAGCAGTTCATGATAGTTCTTAAGCGCCCGCTGAAGCCGCTCTCTGGTATGGGCCTCCAGGGTGATTACCGGCGCATCCTCCCGTTCGGTCAGGGCCGCCATGAGCTTCGAAAAGGGGAAGGTCCCTTCTCCAATCGGGAGATGCTGATCCTGCGAACCGTCGTTGTCATGAAGGTGGAGCTGCCCCAGATATCCGCCCAGACGGTTCAGCCACTGCTCCAGGGGGGTCCGGGAGAAGACGTTGAAGTGACCCGTATCCAGACAGAAGCAGACCCGGGGAGAATTGAGGGCGGAGAAAAGGAGGGCGAGTTGATGAGGGTCCTTTTCATAGACATTCTCCAGGGAGATCGTGGTACTCATCTCCTCGGCGAGACGGGCAAAATGCCGCCAGGTGTCCAGGCTGTTCTCAAGCCACCGCTCTTCCGCCCCCGTGTAGTATTTGGCATCGAAAGAGGGATGACAAACCACCCTTTCCGGCTGGAACAGGGGGACGAGATCAAAGACCTGAGACAGCCGGTCCATCGTTACCCGGCGGATCTTCGGATCCAGGGCGCCGGGACGCAGATCCAGAAAGGGGGCGTGAAAGGTAATCCGCCGTCCCGCCTCCCTCAGACGCCGGGCCACCTCAATATAATCCTCTCTTTTCGTTTCATCCAGCGTTGTCTGATTGAAACCTATTTCGGGGTTCAGCCCCTCCGAGATCACCACGGACAGGTGATCGTCCCTAAGGAGCCCGAAGGGCACATGCACCTGGGGATTTTCTTTTCGTTTGTCCATGATCTCCCGCTTGTTCATTAATATATTCCCCTTATCCAGACTGGATCGTCTACCACAAGGGGTTGTTTTTGACAATTGCCTTTTTCGGCGCGGTGTGCGACGAATTTATGGGTAGAATAGGCAATGTCCGGTTAGCTTTTTGCGTCATCCATAAATACTCTTTTTAGTTCGGGTTTTGTTCCTCCCCCTTCAAGGGGAGCCTGAGGTGGGGCCGCGCCAGATTCCTCCCCTTGAAGGGGAGGGAGGTTGGGGCTTTAGGTTTCACCTTGAAGGGAAGGGAGACGGCCCGGTAAAGACGGCCATTATACCCCCCAAAAAACCTGTTAAGGACAGGCACAATTTTCTAACCAGACATTCGTGGGGTAGAATAGTTTTTAGGCCCCTCTTTAGCAAAGAAATGAAGTTCACTTGCAATCCCCGGCAACGCTGGTTGGCGGCCATGCGGGGCGTACCTGCCAGGAAATAGAAATATTACTGGTTTGTTTCCGTTAAAATATGATAGGTTGACCGCCTATAAGACAGTCGATCATCAGACGAAAAGGGGGTATTTTTTGGGTAATCAGGAAAAGGACACGGGAAAAGGATTAGTTCTCTGCGTAAACGCTATCCTGGAGAAGAAGGGCAAGGACCTCACGGTGATGAAAGTCCGGGAGCTTTCCTCCTTTGCCGATTATTTCCTTATCTGCTCCGGCACCTCGGTCCGTCAAACTCAGGCTATCGCCGAGTCTATCCAGCTAACCATGAAGACGGCGGGGCGCCTCCCCCGGGGAGTGGAAGGCGAGCAGGGGGGGACATGGATCCTCCTGGACTATCATGATATTATTGTTCACGTGTTTTATGAACCAACCCGTGAATTCTACGGGCTGGAAAATCTCTGGTCCGACTCTCCCACCGTCCGGATCGGCGATGACACCATCTCGATCACCGCTCTTCCGGGAGAAGTTTTCCCTTGAAAGACCTCCTGGCAGGTCTTGCCGACCTTGTCTTTCCACCATTATGCGCCGGCTGCAATTCCGTCCTCGACGGCCGGCGGCAATTACCCCTCTGCCCGTCCTGTCTCGACCTCGTGAGGCGGATAAATTCCCCCCTCTGCTCCGCCTGCGGGATACCATTCGCTACGGAGGCAGACGAAGACCACCTGTGCGGGGAATGTGCCATCGCGCCGCCGCCTTTCCAGCTCGCCCGCTCCTGGGCGCGCTACGAAACGCATGTCATGACGGCAATCCACCAATTCAAATACCAGGGCAAGACCTTCTGGGGAAAGATCCTGGGGCAGGTCATGGCCGAGGCGGCATATCCCGGATTTAACCCTGCCGACTACTCCCTCGTGCTGCCCGTTCCCCTCCACCGCCGGCGGCTCCGGGAAAGGGGGTTCAACCAGTCTTTGCTTCTCGCCAGAGTGATCGCCTCCTTTCACCGTCTCCGCCTGGATGTGACCAGCCTGCGGCGGATCATCCACACGCCGGAACAAACCAAGCTCGGGCGGGAGGAACGGGTGCAAAACGTCCGCCGGGCCTTCGCGGTGAATGATCCCCGGCAGATCAAGGGAGAACGCATCATCCTCGTGGATGACGTATATACCACCGGCAGCACCGTCCGGGAATGCAGCCGTATCCTCCTGGGGAGCCAGGCGGAAAGGGTGGCGGTTCTCACCGCCGCCAGGGCAGTTTAGCAGTTCAGGGGGAAACAGATGGGCAAGATTCTTTCCAAAGAAGCGCTTAAGGTGGAGTTGGACCGCCTCCGGGGAGAGGGGAAGAGGATTTCCTTTACCAACGGCTGTTTCGATATCCTCCATGTGGGCCACGTAACTTACCTCAAGGAGGCAAAGAAAACCGGGGATATCCTGATTCTCGCCCTCAACAGCGACTCATCCGTTCGCGCGATCAAGGGCGAAAAGCGCCCCCTGGTGTCCGAGGATCAGCGGGCAGAGGTGGTAGCGGCCCTGGAGTGTGTGGATTATGTCACCATCTTCCCGGAGGACACCCCGCGGGAATTGATCCGCTACCTCACGCCCCAGGTCCTCGTCAAGGGCGGGGACTGGTCAGAAGATCAGCTCGCCGGCGGCAGCGACGTTAAAAGCTGGGGCGGCGAGGTGGTGCTCATTCCGGTGGTTGCCGGGGTTTCCACCACCAATATCGTGGAGAAAATCAAAGAAATCTATGGGTTGACCTGATGACAACCCCTCCAGCCTTGCGGTTGCAGATCAGCGCGACAGAGGCTCTTGCAAAACTCACCCGGCCGCGACGGAGCGCGTCCCCTCCAGTCTCCAAAACTTGCCGTTTCCCACGCCTTTTGGAGGGCCACGCTCCGTCGTGGCCGTCTTTGCCGTGAGTTTTGCAATTGGCTCGACAGACTATAATTTCTCCTCCACCGACCGGACCTTCCCCTCCAGCCGGCCATTCTTACCCGCTTGATAATCGGCCCTCATGTTGATGATAATCCTGCTGGAATCCTTCTTCAGCTCTTCCAGACATTTATTGACCACGGCCATCACTTCGGCCCATTCCCCTTCGATACAGGTCCCCATCGGGCCAAGCTGATAGGGCAGACCGCTTTCCTTCACGATCCTTACGGCCCGGGAAACGTAGGGACTCAGGCTGGATCCCTTGTCCATCGGGAAAATCGACAGCTCAACAATGACACTCATAAAATCTCCTTCTCAAAAAACGAAAGGTCAAAAGTAACGATGAACCCGGGAACCCAAACTACACTGAAGGCGCCGGGGCTGTCAATATCCCCGGGAAGGAAATGTTTTCGTCCTTGACATCAGCGCCCTGGTTGCCTATATTGTACTCAAATTATAAGCATTTCCGCCAGAGAGAAAGGGGGCGTCACGGTTTCGACGGGGATAGTGAAGCTGTAGCAGCGTACCGAGGTTCCTGCAGGCCTCGTTAAACAGGCAGGAAAACATAATCGCAGACAACTACGATTACGCTTTAGCCGCTTAGACGGCTAACGTCTCCCTGACATTGCCTGTCGTGTCAGATCGGGGCGTCAAACAGACAGGAAAGCCTTCCGGTCCCGCCTGGTGACCGGTGGGTTAAACTTACAGGCTAGGGTCCGGCTGATCCTGCCCCTTCGGGAGCTGCCAGAACCGAAATCCAAAACACGGGCTACGTACGTAGACACTGCAGTGAAACATTTTCGGACGCGGGTTCGACTCCCGCCGCCTCCACCAAGTGACAATAGACCACAGAATACCCGCCTTTCCGGATTATCTCCGGGATGACGGGTTTTCTTTTCCTGCCTCAGCTCATCTGCCTTCCGGCCGACGGGGTCGGGAGACGAGAGGAATCGTCCAGAATACGGCCACTTCGTATCACTAATACCAAATGGTCCATGTCGTCTACTTCCAGGGGATGAGGGTCTCGGAAGGGAAAATCCAACCGCGGCCGCAATATCTGCCACCTCTTCCCCTGCTGATGGAAGGCGAAAATAAGCGAAGCCGCCAGACAAAGATCATGTTCTTACCATGCACTTGCCATTAAGCAATATATCTTCTAGTTAATAGAGGTAATTGCAAAACTCACGGTAAAGACGGCCACGACTTCGCTAGTCCCTCCAAAAGGCGAGGAAAACGGCACGTTTGGGTGACTGGAGGGACGCGCTCCGTCGCGTCCGCAGGAGTTTTGCAATTGCCTCAATATTGATTATTTTGCGGAAGCCCAAGATAATCGAACCCACGTTGCCGGTTTTTAATTTTTGTTGATCTGGTCTCCGTAAACGTCTTTTCTATCTGCTATTCTTAAAATCAGAATCACCACTGACCCTCTGTCTACAGCGTAAATAATCCGGAAATATCCGTAGCGGTAACGATAAAGGCCCTTGAAGATTCCCTTGAGCGGCTTGCCCAGGCTGATGGGATCTTTGGAAAGATAATCTTTTACCCTGGCGATGATCTTCTTCTGCGTTTGCCGATCAATATGCTTGAGATCGTTTATTGCTTCTTCATGCCATTGGACACTATAGGTCAAGAATCTTCTCCATGTCCTCTGTGGAGTAGTATTTGGCGTTCCTGTCGTTGAGACGATCAAGGGCAAGATAGGCGTCTTCATACTCCGGAAGGTGACGGAGAAGAATCTCCCTGATATAGAAGCTTTTGGGACGTTTCGTTTTGTCGGCAAGAAAATCGAGACGCGATGATAGGTCATCCGTAAGCCGGACGTTTAATATTTTAGACATTTGTTCAACCTCAATATAGAGATGCATTGGTTACTTGTGTTACACGCTAACACA